>JALSQM010000019.1 GCA_026985385.1 Acidilobaceae archaeon
GGAGGGCGGCTACGCCCTGGCCATAGTGTTCAAGCACGTGGTAAGCGATGAGGACCGGGTTAGAGGGGAGGCTAGGAGGCTGGGGCTGCCGGTTCTAATACTACCCACGCCCTGGAGCCCCGCCGAGCCCGTGAATGTAGAGAAGCTCCTAGCCAAAGCCCTGGGCTTCGGGTGATGGGTCATGCCGGGATTCCATGGTGACCCCGAGAAACTGGCCTCCGAGGTCATAGCGGGGGAGAGGGGGAAGGCCCTCGAGGAGCTGGAGGAGGCCTACAAGGAGGGCTTGAGGCTGCTGGAGGAGAAGCTCAGGGAGGTTATGAGGAAGAGCTTGGACCGCCTGAGGGAGGGTTATACCATCGCCGAGGAGAGGGTCAAGAGCGCGGCTGCCAGGGCTGAGATAGAGCTTAAGACGTTTGCCTCAGAGAGGAGGGACAAGTACATCGCGAGGGTCATGGAGGCGGTGAGGGAGCGGCTCAAGAGGGAGAAGGTGGGGGCTCCCTGGTACGAGTCCTACATGAGGAGGCTCTTCGAGAGGCTTGCCGAGGAGTCCAGGGAGACGGGTAGACTCATCGTCAGGGTGGCCGTGGAGGATATAGAGCTTGCTTCCAGGCTCGCCTCCGAGGTGGGGGGAGACCTAGAGGTGTCACGGGAGCCTGCAGACATAATCGGGGGCGCCGTAGCCTCGACCCCCGACGGCTCCGTCACGCTCGACTACAGTCTGGACCTACTACTCAGGGATCTCCAGCCCTTCCTTAGGGGTGTGGCTTCCCGCGTCCTCTTCGGGGGTGTAGAGTAGTGCCCGTGAGAGGTAGGATCGTGAGGATCTCGGGCCCCCTAGTCGTGGCTGAGGGCATGCGCGGCGTCCAGATGTACGAGATGGTTAGAGTAGGCGAGGAGGGCCTCATAGGCGAGGTCACTAGGATCAGGGGTGACGAGGCCTACATCCAAGTCTACGAGTCGACGAGTGGTCTAAGGCCCGGGGAGCCCGTGGAGGGTACAGGTGCCCCACTGAGCGTCGAGCTAGGCCCCGGGCTCCTCGGCATGATATACGATGGCGTTCAGAGGCCCCTACCCAGGATAGCGGAGGAGATAGCGAGGAAGGCCCCCCACAGGAGGATGTTCATCGAGAGGGGGATAAAGGTCCCCGCCCTGGACAGGGAGAAGAAGTGGACCTTCCACCCCGGAGACCCCGACACCGGCAGGGTGCTTAAGCCGGGCGATAAGGTGGAGCCAGGCGATGTACTGGGCTGGGTCCAGGAGACGAGCATCATCACGCACAAGATAATGGTCCCGCCAGGCGTCCACGGCACATTAAAGTGGCTCGCAGGAGAGGGGGACTACACCGTAGAGGACGTCATAGCCGAGGTCGAAGCAGACGGTGAGACCCGTGGAGTGAAAATGATGCACCGCTGGCCCGTCAGGGTCCCCAGACCCTACAAGGTCAAGCTAGACCCCACGGAGCCCCTCATAACCGGCATGAGGATCATAGACACCTTCTTCCCCATGGCCAAGGGTGGAACCGGCGCCATACCCGGAGGCTTCGGAACCGGTAAGTGCGTGCCACCTGATACACCAGTCCTCCTAGCGAGCGGGGAGCTCCTGGCAATAGAGGATCTCTACAAGCGCTACTCAAGGCTGGGCTCGGTAGTATATAGTACAGGGGATGAGACCGTAATAGACGTCTCACACCTTGGTCTTAGAGTGCTCTCCTTCGACGGCCGCCGTCTAGTGGAGGATAAGATCACGCATCTCTACCGCGGTAAATCGAGGTACCTCGTAAGGATTAGGACGCGCTCAGGGAGAGAGATAAGGGTTACGCCTCCCCACAAGCTCCTAAGGCTCACCAGCGATGGGAGGGTCGAGGAGGTCCCCGCTGCAGAGCTGAAGGTAGGCGATCAGATCCTCGTACCCCGCCTAATCACAATTAAAGGCTCCCCACAAGAACTAGACCCGTACAAGCTCGGGTTAGCAGAGGCCACTGTCAGGGATCCGGAGGTTCTAGCCGAGGTACAGCTTGAGATTAGGAGGCTCGCCAAGCGCTTCGGGAGCCTCAAGAGCCTAGCGGAGAAGCTAGGCGTTAACCCCAAGACCCTAGAGGCCATAGCTAACGGTCGGTCAAGGCCTAGACTGGCTCTGGTCGAGAGGCTATTCAAGCTAGCAGGCAAGAAGCCCCCCAGACCAGCTAGGCTAGGCCTCCCCCGGAGCAGGCTGGAGGTACGCCTGCCCAGCGTCGTAGACGATGAGCTAGCCGAGCTCCTGGGCCTGCTGATGGCGGACGGCATGATAACGGATAGGGAGGTGCGCTTCTTCAGCTCCTCCGAGCTGCTGAGGAGGAGGTTCTCTAGTCTCGTAAAGAAGCTTTTCGGCCTAAACGCAGTTGAGTCCAAGTTCAACACCGTGGAAGGCGTCAAGGTAGACTCTAGATTGCTGGTTAAGATACTGGAGGCCTTAGGAGTACCGAGGGGCGGCAAGGCCCGTAGAGCCGCGGTACCGCCGGTCATACTCTCCTCACCCACTGCAGTCGTAGCCGCCTTCCTCAGGGGCTACTACCTTGGAGACGGAGGCTTCGGGAAGAACGAGGTAGAATTCACCACGGCATCCAGGGAGATGGCGACGGGTCTAACCTACCTCCTATCGAGGCTCGGCATACTCTACAGCGTTGGTCTGAAGCACGTGGAGGGCCGCCCCTATTGGAGGGTAATAATAACGAGTCTCGACGAGATAGAGAGGTTCTATAACGCGATAAGCGCGCCCTGGGCTGAGGGGCACGAGAAGATGCTCCGCCTCCGCCGCTACATCGAGACTAGGAGGCAGGGCAGGAAGGCCAGGGATGCAATAAGCCTATCCCCCTCACTCTTAGAGGAGGCCGCCGCCTCGACGTCCAACTCTATCCTAAGGGCTTCGGGTGTGGTACTCTCAAACTACACTAAGAGGGGTGAAAGGATAGGGGCCGCTAAGCTTACGGTACTAGCTGCCATCACGGGTGACGAGAGGCTATCGAGGCTAGCCGAGATGCTAAGGTATGTCGCTGTAGACGAGGTTGTTAGCATCGATGTTATCGAAGGCGACTTCACTGTATACGACGTAACAGTCGAGCGCACGCATAACTTCGTCGGAGGCCACACGCCCTTAATACTCCATAACACCGTTACCCTCCATAGTCTTGCCCAGTGGAGCGCTGCTAGGGTGGTTATCTACATTGGCTGTGGGGAGAGGGGCAATGAGATGACTGAGGTGCTGGTGAGGTTCCCGAAGTATACTGACCCCTGGACGGGTAAGCCCTTGATGGACCGCACGATACTCATAGCTAACACTAGCAACATGCCCGTGGCGGCTAGGGAGGCCAGCATCTATGTTGGGGTCACGCTGGCCGAGTACTATAGGGATATGGGCTACGACGTGCTGCTAGTGGCCGACTCGACGAGTAGGTGGGCGGAGGCCCTGAGGGAGATAGCGGGTAGGCTCGAGGAGATGCCGGCCGAGGAGGGGTACCCGAGCTACCTAGCATCTAGGCTGGCCGAGTTCTACGAGAGAGCCGGGAGGGTCGAGGCCCTTGGGAGGCCTGAGAGGACGGGTAGCGTAACCATTGTCGGGGCCGTCAGCCCGCCTGGAGGCGACTTCACGGAGCCGGTGACGAGCCACACTAAGAGGTTCATAAGAGTCTTCTGGGCCCTCGACACCAAGCTAGCGTATAGCAGGCACTACCCGGCGATAAACTGGATAATAAGCTACAGCGCCTACGTCGACCTAGTCGAGGACTGGTGGCATAAGAACGTCGACCCGAGATGGAGGCAGTACAGGGACGAGGCAATGGAGGTACTCACTAGGGAGGAGGAGTTGATGGAGATAGTGAGGCTCGTCGGCACTGAGAGCCTCGAGGAGAAGGATAAGCTCGTACTCGACGCTGCGAGGCTCATAAAGGACGGGTTCCTAAAACAGAACGCCTTCGACCCGATAGACGCCTTCAGCCCACCTGAGAAGCAGTTTAAGCTACTCCAAATGATAATGGACTACTACCGTAAGGCGAGGGAGCTAGTCGAGAAGGGCGCCACGGTGGCGCAGATCAGGGAGGCTGTCGGGAGGCTCTACGTCGACATGGCTAAGGCTAAGTTCGAGGTTCCAAACGATAAGTTAGAGCTTATAGACGAGCTGAGGGCCAAGGTGCTTAAGGCGCTCGAGGAGCTGGAGGCCAGACTGGGCTAGGGGGTGCAGTGGGATGCTTGGAGTCAGGGAGTACACTAGGGTAACCGAGATCAGGGGCCCCCTACTGGTTGTCGAGGGGGTCTCGAGGGTCGCCTACGACGAGATAGTTGAAGTTGAACTGTCCAACGGTGAGCGTAGGAGGGGGAGGGTACTCGAGGTAAATAGGAACATTGCGATAGTACAAGTCTTCGAGGGAACCACCGGCATAACTACGACCGGCACGAAGGTGAGATTCCTCGGCAAGCCCCTCGAGATACCCGTTAGCGAGGACATGCTTGGGAGAATCTTCAACGGTCTAGGGGAGCCCATAGACGGTGGCCCCCCAGTTGAGGCGGAGGAGAGGAGGGACGTCAACGGGGCCCCGCTGAACCCCGCTGAGAGGGACTACCCCGAGGACTTCATACAGACAGGCGTCAGCGCCATAGACGGGATGAACACGCTGGTTAGGGGTCAGAAGCTCCCAATCTTCAGTGGCAGCGGCCTGCCCCACAACGTGCTGGCAGCCCAGATAGCCAGGCAGGCGACTGTCAGGGGTGAGGAGGAGGAGTTCGCCGTAGTGTTCGCTGCGATAGGCATAAAGTATGACGACTACCTGTTCTT
>JALSQM010000020.1 GCA_026985385.1 Acidilobaceae archaeon
GTTCACGAATATAATCTCGGCCGCGTGGAGGGCTAGGGCGTCGCTGAATGGGGTAGCCCCTGTGCTGGCTAGCGCCTCCACTGCGTGGGCTAAGGCGTCGAGTGCCGTCCAGAGGTAGAGGTGCTTTGGAGCGCTGGCGGGTAGTGTGTGGTCTAGAATGGTGGCATAGGGTACTAGATCGTAGTGCGCCAACGCTATCTTCCTCCTCTTACCCTCCACGGTCTCCGTTAAGACCATACCATGCGAAGCATCGCTCCCGGTGCCACTCGTTGTCGGTATGGCTATCAATAGGAGCCTGCTGGCGTCGAGGCCTAGAGGGTTGAAGGGGGCCACATCGTGTAGGTCTGTATCGGGTCTCACAGCCTTCACGAGACCCGCTTTGGCGGCGTCTATAACGCTTCCTCCCCCTATAGCCACTATTGCTCCCGCCCCGCTCTCCCTAACGAGGCCCGCTATGCGATCCGCCACGTCGAAGGGGGGCTCGGGGGGTACGCTGTCGTAGATAGAGACCCGGATCCCCCTCTCCTCGAGGCCTCTTATTATCCTTCTAACCCCCTCGAGGTCCCCAACCACCTTATCCGTGACTACCACTATACTATCTACTCCTTCCTCGCTTAGTATGGAGTGGAGTGCTTCTAAAGCGTCTTCGCCCCAGATCACCTTCCGCGGGAAGCCGTGCAACGGCATTCACGCCACCATCCTACCCGGGTGGGATGGGATATTTCTCCTCCCCGTGGCGCAGCCGCTCTATAACTTAGTAATTTTAATCCCTATAATCTAGTTATAGAGGGGGTCGCGCCGTGTCCATCGCTGTCGAGGAGGAGAGGAAGCTGAGGTTCACGGAGGTACTAGATAAGAGTCCATGGCTGAGGAGCCATTCAGTGATATTCACGGTTATATCAGCCAACTACCTACTCGACGGCATAATGTTTGCCGTAGCGCCGCTTCTCCTCTATCTCGTGAAACCCGCTAATATAGCGGCCGCGATATTCGCTGTTAACCTAATAGCCGAGGCCTTGGGAGCACTCTTCCTGGGGGCGCTGGCTGATCGCTATGGTAGGAGGAGCCTCTTCGCCACATGCCTGGCACTCGAGGTAGCGGGTCTCCTGATACTGGTAGTCGACTACAAGAGTACTCTAGCGCTGCTGGCCGGCACGAGCCTTATGACGTTCGGTATAGGGGGAGAGTTCGGCTCAGCATATGCTGCCATAGCAGAGCTCATACCGGCTAGGCATAGGGGTAAGGCGCTAATGCTTGCAACCAACTTCTGGAACATAGGCTCCGCCATCATAGCCGCCCTCTCGATATGGTATTCCAAGATAACCACCTCCCCCGTGGAGCAGATACGCTACCTCCTCCTAAGCGCTCTAGGCACGGCAATAGTCGCCGGCATTGCTAGGCTCTCACTCCCCGAGTCCCCCAGGTGGCTCGTGGCTAGGGGTCGTGTAGCCGAGGCGGAGGAGTGGGTTAGGAGGGTGACCGGGTATAAGGGAGAGCTCGATATGAGCCTACCCCCCGCCTCCGCTGCAGTGTCGCTCCGCGAGGCCCTCTCAAACTACAGGTTCAGGCTGGCGGTTCTAGCAACTATAACGATAGCCCAGTACATAACCTACGACCTCGGGGCATACTATCTCCCCTACGCTAAGGGCTTCGTCTTCGGGGAGCAGGCCGTCAGCTACGTGGTCCTCATAGCTAACATTGGCGCGTCCGTTGGAGCCTTCCTACTCCTACCACTGATAGATAAGAGTAGGATTATATCGACACTATCAAGCTTCGCGGGAGGCTTCGCTACAGCGATCCTAGTGTGGCTAGCCCATAGCATGGCGAGCAAGCCCCTCTTCTACGCCTTCCTCCTCGTGAACATGATATTCTCCGAGTGGGCGTGGGCCAGCCTAAGCGTGCTCCAGAGCGAGCTGTTCCCCACCGGCGTGAGGGCCAGCGTTGTGGGCCTGCTGACTAGCCTCCAGGGCTTCCTAGGGGCGGCCATAGTCTATGGAAGCATACTCCTAAGCGCTAACGCTATGCTAGCCACGATAGCCAGCCTCTGGGCGGCGGGCCTTGCGGCATCTATAGCCTGGAGGCTCCGCGGGATAGAGTCAGCAGCTAAGAGTGTAGAGTCCCTAGTCTAGGGGGTGGCAGCTGTGGGCGCTAGCTCTGGGCGCAGGGTACCGGTTGCCCTTACTATAGCTGGTAGTGACAGCGGTGGAGGGGCCGGTATCGAGGCTGATCTGAAGGTCTTCGCGGTTCTCGGAGTCCACGGCACTGCGGCTATAACGAGCGTCACGGCCCAGAATACCCTCGAGGTCAGGGGCATATACGATCTCCCGCCGGAGGCTGTTGTAAAGCAGATAGAAGCGGTGTACGATGATTTAGGCGTGGACGCCGCTAAGACTGGGATGCTAAGCAACGCCGGCATAATCGAGGCTGTAGCTAGAACCGTTGAGAGACTCGGCTTCCCCGTTGTAGTGGATCCCGTAATGATAGCTAAGAGTGGGGCCCCACTCTTGAGGGAGGACGCAGTAGAGGTTCTGGTCAAGAAGCTCATACCGGTAGCGAAGGTGGTAACGCCGAATAGGATGGAGGCGGAGAGGATCACCGGCATGAGGATAAAGAGCCTAGATGACGCTAGGTCGGCGGCCAAGTACATTGTTAGGGAGCTCGGGGCCGAGGCAGCGGTTGTTAAGGGCGGCCACTTAGAGGGCAGTGAAAGCGTCGACATACTCTACTACAAGGGAGAGTATAGGGTCTATAAGGCCCCGCGCATCAAGGGGGGCTGCACCCACGGCACGGGCTGTGGATTCTCCGCCGCGATAGCCGCCGAGCTAGCCAAGGGTAGGGACGTCCCCGAGGCGGTTGGCGTCGCGAAGAGGCTCATAACAATGGCCATAGACTACGGGCTACACATAGGGCACGGGCACTGCCCCATAAACCCCGTCGCCTGGGCTATGATACCGGCGGAGAAGTGGAGGGCCGTGGAGATAGTCGAGGACGCCGTATCCCTCCTCATCAGCGAGTCAAGGCTCCTAGCCCCCTACGCCCCCGAGGTTGGGATAAACGTTGTACAAGCCATAGCGTACCCCTACGCCAGATCAGTCGATGACGTGGTGGGCGTTGAGGGCAGGGTTGTGAGGATAGGCGAGACCCTAAAGGCTGTTGGCCCCGCGAGGCCCGGGGCCTCGAGTCACATGGCTAGGCTAATCCTAGCTGCCATGGAGAGGGATCCCGGGATCCGGGGCGCCGTTAATATAGCGTATCACGCGGAGCTCGTAGACGCTGCAGGCCAGCTGGGCTACAGGGTTGTGGGTATCGATAGGTCGGAGGAACCCGAGGACGTGGCTAGAGTCGAGGGCAGGAGCATGCAGTGGCTCATCTCCAAGGCGGTAGAGAAGGCTGGGGGCTCCGTGCCAGACGTGATATTCGATGAGGGGGCGGTGGGTAAGGAGGCTATGATAAGAGTGCTCGCCTCCAACGCATTGGAGGCCGTGGAGAAGCTAGTTGCTATAGCGAGGAGGGCTAGTAGGAGGTGAGGCTTAGTGGTGGCATACACTGAGAGGGCCTCCAGGCATAGTGAGGGAGACCTAGCGAAGCTCATCCTAAGGGAGGCGTTTCAGAGGCTCCTAGAGAATGCCACCCCAGACGTTATAGTGGTGGGTGCGGGACCCGCGGGGCTCACCGCCGCATGGCACCTCGCCGAGAGGGGCTTCAGGGTCACCGTTCTCGAGAGGGGCCTAGGCGTGGGCGGGGGCATGAGGGGCGGCGCCTCCCTCCTCCCCGTCGGGCTGATAGCGGAGGGCGAGGGAGCAGAGATAGCTAGGAGGGCCGGCGTCAAGCTAAAACAAGTGTCCGATGACATATACGCTGTCGACCCGATAGAGCTCTCAGTAAAACTAGCCGTAAAGGCAGTCGACGCCGGGGCGGCGATACTGCCGGGCGTCTACGTTGAGGACCTCATAGTGGATATGGGTAGGCCTCCACACGTGAGGGGGGTCGTAGCGCTTCTATCACCCATCGTCGAGGCCGGGTGGCACGTTGACCCAATGTACTTCGAGTCCAAGGCGGTGATCGATGCGACGGGGCACGATGCGGATCTGCTGCGGATACTCGAGAAGAGGTTCCCAGGGCTCCTGAGGGTACCGGGGATGTCATCACTCTCAGTATGGGAGGGCGAGCGCCTCGTAGTGGATAAGACGGGCGAGGTAGTGCCAGGCCTCTATGTAGCGGGTATGAGTGTCGCCGAGCTACACAACCTACCGAGGATGGGCCCCATATTCTCCGGTATGCTCGTCTCAGGGGCCCGCGTGGCTGAGATCGTTGCTTCAAATCTCTCATCGAGGAGCTAACGCGCCCCTCCTGAGGGTGCCGCTGGGATCAATGCACTCCTTGAGTTTTTTGAGTAGGCTCATACCTTCATCTCCAATCTCTAGCCTTAGATAGGCTAGCCTATGCCTGCCTACACCGTGGTGGTGCGCTATGCTACCGCCGGCCTTGGAGACCTCCCTCATGACCGTGTCCCACACCTTCATGTACGTCTCCTCCAGTTTAGAGGCCTCGTAGGCGAACGTCATGTAGAGGGCGGCTCCCGACGGGTAGAAGTGGCTGGCATGCACGCCGACGTAGACAACCCCGGGGATCCCCGCAGCGCTTCGCAGGGCCTCGTAGACCCTCCCCACGCTTCCCCAGGTTGCTGACACCTCTATCGTGTCGAAGGCTAGGTCCATGG
>JALSQM010000021.1 GCA_026985385.1 Acidilobaceae archaeon
CCTCGTAGTCTAGCCTCTTTATGGAGGAGAGCTTTGATGCCCGGGGGTACCCGATGACCACACCCCACCCCACAAGGGCCCCGGGGCCCACCCTGCTGGGGCCGAGTACGAGTGCTCCCGGCGAAACGAGGGCTCCAGGGCCTATCTCTGCCCTGGGTGATATGTAGCCCCCTAAGCCTCTCCAAGCCACGCCTTGACGACCCCCGCTATGTACTCCGCCTGCCCGGGGCTTACGCCGGGGTGAACGGGGAGGCTGAGGACCTCCCTTGCAGCCCTCCTCGCCTCGGGGCACCCGTCTACGCAGTCGAGGCCCATCCTCTTATAGACAGGCTGATCGGGCAGAGCCCTGGGGTAGTGGACGGCCGTCTCCACTCCCCTCTCGTTGAGGTACGATGCAAGCGAGTCCCTCCCACGCCTATCCGTCACCCTTATAACGTACTGGTGGTATACGTGGACGGCCCAGGGCTCCTCTACAGGCGTAACGATACCCTCGAGGCCGCCTAGCTCCCTGCTAAGTATCGACGCATTCCTGCGCCTCACCTCATTCATCCTATCAAGCTTAGAGAGCTGCACCAGCCCTATAGCGGCCTGGATGCTTGTCATGAGGAGGTTGTAGCCTAGCTCGACGTGATTATACTTGCCGGCTTGCCCGTGGAGCCTGAGGAGCTTCGCCCTCTCCGCTAGGCTTCTATCGTTAGTGGTCACCATACCCCCCTCACCCGTTGTCATGTTCTTAGTCGCATAGAAGCTGAAGGCGGCCGCGTCACCCAGGCTCCCCGCCTTCCGGCCCCAAGCGGTGGCGCCATGAGCCTGGGCCGCGTCCTCAAATAAGAGGAGCTTGTGATCCTCGGCTATCTCCCTCAGGGCCCTCATATCGGCGGGGTGCCCGTAGAGGTGGACGGCCAGGATAGCCCTAGTCCTCGGGGTTATGGCTTCGAGGACCCGCTGGGGGTCTATGTTGAAGGTTCTAGGGTCTATATCCACGAAGACGGGTCTCGCGCCCGTGTAGAGGACGGCGTTAGACGTAGCTATGAACGTGAAGGGGGTAGTTATCACCTCATCGCCAGGCCCTATGCCGGCCGCCTTCAACATTAGGAAGAGGGCTGAGGTCCCATTAGTTGTCGCTACCGCGTAGTCTACACCCACGTACTCGGCGAACCTCTCCTCAAACTCCTCAACAACGGGTCCATGGCTCAGGATGCCCGATCTGAGAACGCGTGCCACAGCCTCTATCTCCTCCTCCCCTATCTGGGGCTGAGCTATCCTGATCACCCGCCCCCTACCCCCGCCCTAGGCTACTGTCCCCCTTGTCTTACACAGTATAACTTTAGCTGGGAGGCTAGAGTAGTCCCTTCCACGCGAGGGCTAGGAGCGCGGCGCTTAGGAGGGCCTGCATTGAGAGGATGAGTGCAACTACTCCCTTCTCCGTCGCCCTCCCCCTTAGGCGCTCGAGGATCCTGATGGCTAGGTGCTGGAGGCTGTAGGCCCCGTTTGTGGGTGCCTTTAGGGTGCCATCGGGCTGTGGTATGCCGAAGTCCTCGATCCCAGGCTTCCATACACCACGTAGCTCTCCGATGAAGTACATTATGGCCTTTAGGAAGTAGAGGGCGAATAGGCTGACGCCGAATTTCTCGAAGTTACCGAGCACCACTACCGCGGCATAGTAGGCGCCGACAGCGTATGTTAGCGTGTTTCCGGGGAATACCTTGGCTGGGTACCAGTTAAACACTAGGAAGGCCGCGAGCGCCGCCGCCATTGTGAGGGAGGCCGTGAGGGGTAGGTAGAGCCCCTTGATGGCACTGTAGAGCGCGGCTGCCGCCATCAATAGGAAGCCCATGCCAGCCTCGAGACCATTATACCCCCCAATCATGTTGAAGCCGTTGGCTGCACCCACTATACCTATGGGAACCGCCACGAGGGGGTAGAGTATGCCGAGGTTAACGACACCTACTATTGGGAGGGAGATCCTCGGCACGCCAGCCTTTATCACGACTAGGGGTACCGATGCGGGTGCCATGGCAGCTATCCTTATCCAGCGGGGGAGCCCCCTCTTCCAGCCCAGGACATCGTCGAGGAAGCCTATCACAGCAGAGAGTAGGAGCACCGACGTCAGCGCGAAGACCTCGGTTGAATAGTAGTCGACCCCGACTATATAGCGGTAGTAGAGCTCCACCATATAAAGACCCATGACAGCGCCTAGTACCGCGGCTATACCACCAGCCTCAGCAACCTCTACCTCGAAGGGCTTATTCATATCCTTACCCTTAAGACCTATCCTATGGGCTGCCCTAATCCATGGAGGCAAGAGAAGTAGGGTAACTCCGAATGATACCGCAACACCGGTGATTACTGCTGACCAAGAGATCTCCAGCAAATCAGAGCCCCCAAGGCTAGGGCCTCGGGGCATTGGGTGTTTTTAACCCTACACAAGTTCATGATACGGCCTCACGAGACCGTGATGTCTCGGATGAGGGGATTTCGGCAGGCGAGGAGGATAGCTCTTGGGATACTTGATAACCCGGGTTTTAACGCCCTGGTAGTGCACGTGTAATGGGAGTATAATTAGCCTCCCCCACCACGGGGGGTTAGGGCAATAGTCCTTGAGGCACTCGTATGACGTGCTCATAATAGGGGGCGGCGTCGCGGGAGCCTCTGTCGCCAGGGAGCTAGCCCGTTACGATGTATCGGTAGCGCTCCTGGAGAGGAACAGGGGTCTGGGCATGGAGATGACTAGCACCAACATGACACTAGTATGCCAGGGGGGAGACGCCCTCACCTTCAGGCCCGGCACTCTCCACGCGGAGCTTAACGTGAAGAGCATCCCCCTCTGGCCTGGATTCGCGGAGGAGCTGGGGGTCCCCTTCAAGAGGATCGGGGGGCTTGGCCTCATAAGGGATAAGGCGGATTATAAGAGGTTCCTCAAAATGTATAGTAGAGCGTTCAAGTCATCCCTCAAGCCGGATGCCCCCTACTACATACCCGAGGGCAGCTTCAAGCCCCTCGAGTTCCTCGATAAGAGGAGGCTCAGGGACCTCGAGCCGGAGATAAACCCCTCCATCCAAGGCGCCCTCTACGATCCCAACCTAGCCGTGACTGACCCCGCAGAGCTTACGAGGGCCCTAGCGGAGAATGCGAGGGCCAATGGCGTAGACTTCTTCCTCGGCTATGAGGTCAAGCAGGTCGAGAAGACTCCGGAGGGGTTCAGGCTCGAGGCTGGGGGAGAGGTCTTCGAGACGAGGTACGTCGTGAACGCCGCCGGGATAGAGGCTGATAGGGTAGCCGAGCTCGTCCCGGGGGCGCGTGACTTCTCATACGTGCCCGTGAAGGGCGTCCTCGTGGATCTAGATGAGGAGGCAAGCACCGTCCTCAGGCACCATGTATACCTCCTCCAGCGGCCGTTGGAGCCCCACGTTAAAGCTGCCGTCCCACTCTTAGACGGCAGGCTGAGGCTCGGCATATACCTGGAGTACACCTATAGGAGCGATAGGGAGGCCGGCCGCGAGGCTGTAGACCACGACTTGAGGGTTATAGAGGAGATAGCCCCCGGCCGCGACTATAGGAGGCACATAAGCAGGGTA
Organism: Acidilobaceae archaeon; assembly: GCA_026985385.1. Classification (GTDB taxonomy): domain Archaea; phylum Thermoproteota; class Thermoprotei_A; order Sulfolobales; family Acidilobaceae; genus Calypsonella. The sequence continues at coordinate 3,579 of JALSQM010000021.1, forward strand.
ATCGTAGGTGTGATGCCGCTCACGAATGCCGAGACAGGATGGCACGACTTCATAGTAGACATACCAGACCACGTGCCGGGGTGGGTCAACATAGTACTCGGACCCGCCGGCGTCTCCGCGGCTCCAATGCTGGGGAGGAGGGTGGCCGAGCTGCTAGCCTACAGTGGGCTCAGCCTAGAGCCCAGGAGGGGCTTCAACCCGCGGGCCCGTAGGGGGGTGGAGGCCTAGTGGGTAGGAGGATCCCGGGGAGGCTCACGTTAGCCCTTGCGCGCTCCATAGTGGACGCTATGATACGCTTCGCCCAGGACAACATGCTAGCCCCGGGTAGCTACGCTGTAGCAGATGAGGGAGGCTACCCCCTAGCCTTCGAGCGCCGCGACGGTGCCCCACCTGCTACGAGCGATATAGCCTTAGAGAAGGCCTGGACGGCTGCTACCATGAAGGCCTCTGGGAGGCTCCTAGAGGTCATAACCAGGGGGCAGGGGTGGAGGCTCAACGTCAAGTACGGTGGGAGGCTAACCGTGATCCCGGGAACCATCCCCATAATAGCCGGCGGCAAGGTTATAGGGGGCATCGGGCATAGCGGGGAGTCGGCGGAGAACGACCTCAGGATAGCCCAGGCGGGCCTTGCAGCCCTCTACAGGGAGGATCCCCCGAAGCCCGAGAGGCTCGATCCAACACTCTCCCTGGCCCGGAGGGTCGCAGAGCAACTCATAGAAGCGGGGAAGCCCGTAGCCGTAGCCGTCGTCGACGAGTGGGGATGGCCCATAGTCATGTATAGGGCGGACAACGCCGCCCCAGGCCTCGTCGAGATAGCTAGATCGAAGGCCTGGACCGCAGCCGCCTTCAGAACCCCCTCCGAGGAGGCCTCCAAGTACTGCCGGAGCAGCGCCGGGGAGGCGCGGGAATGCGAGTGCACCCGGGGCCTAAACGAGCGCTACCTACCACTACCCGGAGGGATCCCATTCACCACTGCCGAGGACACCACCCTAGCGGTGGGCGTGGCAGGCCTCACACCCGAGGAGGACAAAGCCCTAGCACTCAAGGCTCTAAGCTCCCTAGGCCTGAAACCCTTAACCTAAAGCCGAGCCCCCAGAAAGGGGGCCCCCTCTTTCT
>JALSQM010000022.1 GCA_026985385.1 Acidilobaceae archaeon
ACGAGATCCACGCCAAGCTCTATTACTCATATGGGAACTCAGGGGAATACGGCACGAGAGGCCACAGGATGCGCATATGGGTAGGCCCCCTAGAAATCCTAGACCACTCATGGAGTACCAGCGGGTGGAAAATAGTCGACATAGCATTTACCCTACAAAATACGGCAACAGCATTCAAGATAGGCACCTACTGGAAGGAAATAGTGACGTGGGATGTAAGCTCTAGCAACGACGGCTTCTCAATGATATACATTAGACCCCTCGCCACACCCGAGCCTGTCGTGATAGTTAAGAATCCCGGCTAAGAAGCCGGGGTCCCCGCTTGGTGCCCAACGTGATCCCTGAGGGTGGGAAAAAGGAGATAGGGGGCCGGGGCCTCCACGGGCTCGCCCCAAGGCCCTAGCGGCCGCTCCCCCACCTCAGCCCCTCCAGCGCCGGCCCCACCGCCCCGGTGAGGCCTTGGCAGCCGCTGCTGGCCAGCCCACCCTTGGGGGTGGGCTGGTGGGCCTGGTGGCCCTTTTTAGCGGCTCTTGGTGTCATCCGCGCCCCCGGGGCCCTCGGGGGCCGTCCAGCCCGCGCCTGGGGCTGCGTGGCCCCTAGCGCGTGGCCTTGTAGCGCTGGGGGGCTTTGGTGGGGGTCCCCGTTGCGGGGCCTGCGGCCGTGGGTGCCTGGGGCTCCCGTGGGGCCCCGGCCATGGGTATTACTGGTTGGCGGGCGGCTATATGTGTTTCCCACCTGGGTGGGATTGGGGGTTGGGTTGTAGGCTCTACTGGGTTAGGAGGCGTTTGGGTGGCTGTAGTCTTCCTGTGCCGGGTGATGAGGTTAGGCTTTCGAGGGCCGGTGTTAGGCTCCTCGTCTCGCTGGTTGAGGGCTACGAGTTCTATGATGCGTGGCCTGGTGGTGAGGGGGAGTTCCTGGAGGCTATGGGGGAGGCCGGGATCAGGGTTGTGAGGATCCCCACCCCCGACGGGTACGCCCCGGACCTCGATGAGGCCTGCAGGGTTTACCCCCTCATCTCTAGGATCCTGGAGTCCGGGGGGGCTGTTGTGGCCCACTGCTACGGCGGCATCGGGAGGACTGGCACGTTCCTGGCGGGCTACCTGGTCTGGAGTGAGGGGCTAGACCCGGAGGAGGCTGTGAGGGAGCTTTGGAGGCACGGGGCGGGGCCCCAGAGTGATGATCAGTACTTCTTCATCCACTTCGTCTGGAGGTTCTGCAGGGGGCGGGGGAGCCCCCCGGGGCCTCTAGGGGGTGGTTAGCAGTCCCCGGGTAGCATGAGGGCAGTCGCCAGCGCCGCGAGTGAGAGCATGGCTAGGAAGGCGAAGTAGCTGGAGGGCCTCCCTATGAATGCTACGGCAGCCGTTGCTAGGGCGACTGTGAAGACCCTCGAGATCAGGCCTATGAAGCCGGAGGCCCCGCCGTGCAGGCTTTTCTCGTAGAACGTGCTTATCCACTCCATGATGACTGGGTACGCTGGGAGCATTACTAGGCCTAGGAGGGGTATGAGCGTCAGCGCCCCCAGGCCCGAGACCCTTAGTGCTAGGGCGGTGTAGACGGCTACCCCGAGTAGGCTCGCGGCCCTTATGTAGAGGGTCCTCCTACCCGCCCCTATGACCCTCGAGGGTATGAATGCTATCCCCGCCAGGCCTGCTAGGAGGGCTAGGGCGACTGCGGGGCCCGCTATGCTCCCCAGGCCCACTGTTGAGAGCACGGTCTCGAGCCATATTGACATGTTGTCGAAGAGGGCCACACCCAGCCCTAGGACGATGCCGAGTAGCCAGAGGATCCTGTCACCCACTATCGACTTCAACTCGGCTATAACAGCGCGCCCCCCACCGCTGGAGCCGCCCCCGGCGCCCGCCAGGTAGCCCGCGCCGAGTGCTACAAGGGCCGCTGAAACGGCTGAGAGGACGGCTGCAGGGGCGACGAGGCCCGCCATGCCGGCGTGCGTGTAGACTATGTAGCCCGTTCCCAGGGCGGTGATTATGCCTAGGTACATCGAGAAGCTTAGGAGCGAGACAGCCCACCCCCGGGCCTCTGGGTAGAGCCTGCTCGCCACCGGGGCGAAGGCGTTGAGGAGGAAGGGCTGGCCTATAGCTGCGAGGGTCTGGCAGGCTAGGAGCCAGGCGTAGCTGTGGAGCCCTAGGGGCCTCAGGATCCCGGCTGCGACGGTCGTTGCCACGCCGAAGAGGAGCCACGTCTTGAAGCTCCTGTCTAGGAGGATCCCTGAGGGGAGTGTTAGCGCTAGGAAGAGGGCGGGGTACACTATGGCTAGGAGCCCCACAGCCTCCTTGCTAACGCCGAGCTCCGCGGCGACCCTGCTGGCGACGGGTGAGAACGTGACCCACATCTCCTGGGAGGTGAACACGGCTAGGGCTACTCCAGCCATTAATACTGCCCGCCCGCCCCTCAAGGTATCACCGCGTCACTTGAACAGCTCCACAACCAGCTCCCTGGCAACCTCCTCGGCGAGCTCCCTAGGCATGGAGTCCAAGAGCCTGGCTATCAACACAGCGCTCGCCGGGGACTCGCCTATGAGGCCCGCGGCCTTCATCGGGTCCTCACGGACGAGCCTTAGCGCCTCCTCGAGCTCCCTGGGGGCCTCGGACTTCACGGCCTCCTCGGCGTCCCTGATGAACTCCTCCTTCACCCTGTCGTGTATGGGGGCTATGGTGAGGTGTATGTTGTAGGGCGCCAGGCCCTCGACCCTCGGCTGGAGGCCTATGACCCACCCCCTCATAGTCATGAGTACGTGGAACTTGAATAGCTCCTCCTCACCGGTAGTCAGCGCTACTAGGGGGGTCTCGACTGGTGCGACCTCCCTGAAGCCCAGCCTCCTGAGGCCCCCCACTATGTAGTCCCTAGCGCTGATGACCCTCTCCGCCAGGCCCCTGTAGCCCTCCCAGCCGAGGTACCTGAAGACCGCCCAGGCCGCCGCTAGGGGTGCGGCGCTCCTAGAGGATAGCACTATGGTGTTTATGAAGGAGTAGCCGGGCCACTTGAGGTCAACGTAGATGGTCCCCTTCTTCAGCTCCCCGCCCCGGAAGAGTATTATTGAGACCCCCTTCGGGGTGTAGCCGTACTTGTGCGCGTCGAGTGACACCGAGGTCACACCCTCGACCCTGAAGTCCCAGGGCTCAACCCTCTCTCCAAGCTCCTCTAGGAAGGGTAGTATGAAGCCCCCAACGCAGGCGTCCACGTGGACTGGGATCCCCCTGTCGGAGGCCGCCTCAGCTATGTCCCTTATCGGGTCTATTGTGCCGTAGGGGAAGTTGGGCGCTGAGAGCACGACTAGGGCGGTCCTATCGCTGAGGGCCTCCTTGACCGCCTCGGGGAGGGCCTTCTTAGACTCGGGGTCGACAGGCGCCTCTACAACCCTGAGGCCGAGGTAGTGGGCCGCCTTCCTGGTGGAGGGGTGCACGGTTACCGGTGCAACAACCTCCCCCACAGCGGAGGCGCCGGCCCTCCTCCTGTAGAGCCACCTCGCCGCCTTAACGGCTAGGAATATGCTCTCGGTTCCACCGTAAGTAGCTGTCCCAACGACATCCTCCCCAGCGTGGGCGAGCCTCTTAGCGAAGGATACGACCTCCCTCTCGAATACGAGGGCGCTCCTGAAAGTAGTCGGGTCGAGGGCGTTCGTGTCTAGGAACAAGTCGAAGGCCCTGTGAGCGAGCCTCCTCAGCTCCGGGATCCCGGTCTCGTATATGTAGGTGAAGAGCCTCCCCCGCGTGGCGTCGGCGTCGAGCTGCTTGATCCTAGAGAGTTCCCCTAGAATAGCGTCTACGAGCCCACTAGAGGATCCCACCACAGCAGCACCAGGGACAGAGGGTAGGGGTGGGAGTTCTAATGCCAGAGCCTCACAGTGGTATAATACACTCCCCGACCCGCCAAAACGCCCCCGGGGATCCCTCGTCTACGGGCTAAGGCTATATTATCTACCTACCTACTAGGCTACATTGGTGCCTACCGTTGGGTAGGTATGTGACTGTCTCAGCTAAGGTTAGGAGAGAGCTCCTCGAAGAGGCTAGGAGGCTTGGTGTAAACGTCTCAGAGGTGATAAGGCGCGCCTTGGAGGAGGAGGTGCGCAGGCGTAGGCTCGCCCTCCTCGAGGAGAAGCTGAGGAGGCTCCACGGGGCCCTCGAGGGAATTAATGTAGAGGAGGTTGTAGAGCTCATCAGAAGGGATAGGGAGGAGAGATGAGCGGCCCCCGGTACCTCCTCGACGCCTCAAGTCTGGTCAGGGCGCTCAAGGAGGCCAAGCTAAGCCCTCTAGGGGGACAGGCACTCCAGTGGCTCACCATCTACGAGGCCCTCAACGCCCTCTGGAAGGAGGCCTACCTGCTACGGAGGATAGACGTTCACGACGCGTTATCACTGGCCACTGTAATAGCCGAGGTTGCCAGGAACATGGTCGTCCTAGAACCGGCTGGCCTGGAGGAGGAGATACTCGAGATAGCGGTGACGAGGGGTGTAACCGTCTACGACGCCTCCTACATAGCACTAGCTAGGAAGCATGGATTGATACTGGTAACCGAGGATAGGAAGCTCCGCCAGGCCGCCAGTGAGCTAGTCCGGGTGGCGAGCCTGGACCAAGTAATGTAGGGCTGAGAGGGGATTCGGGACGACACCCGAAGAACGGTGGGGGGAGCCACACAGCCACTTAGTGTCCTC
>JALSQM010000023.1 GCA_026985385.1 Acidilobaceae archaeon
CCTAGTCGACTCCCTAACAAAAACCGTGATCCTAGAGATCTCCAGAGCCGAGGCGGTCTCGATCGAGAGCGGCGACAGGGTATCGGGTAGTGGTGTGGGCAACATAACGCTGTGGCTTAGAGTGGGGGAGGAGTACACTGTAAACGTGAGCGCTGAGGGCTATAGGCCCGTGTCCCTGACCCTAGAGGCGGTGAAACCCAGGCTCCTCACCCTACGCCTCGAGAGGGTTGAGAGGCCCGTCTTAATCATTGTGCGCGACTCCTACACCGGGAGACCCGTTGCGGATGCTCTAGTCTCCATTAGCTCGAGGTGGGTATCCCTGAATGTCACCACTAGTAGGGCCGGCATAGCCGCCGTCGAGCTACCCTGGGGTTCATACACCCTCAGAGTCAGCGCACCGTTCTTCGAGGAGCTCTCAACAAACATGACGGTGCCAATAAAGCCCCCCAGCCCCAACGCTACCAGAGAACTAGTGCTGACCCTAAGCCTCACGAGGCTCACGGCGACCCTCAAGCTGAGCGTTGTAGACTCCGAGACGGGCTCAGCCATCCCAGCCGTCATAGTCCTCAGGGGACCGCAGGGGATCCTGGGGCCCCTGAATACGAGCGGCGGCCTGACACTGCTGCTACCACAGGGCCACTACAGCGTGTCCGCCAGGGCCCCGGGATACAGGGAAGCGAGTATCGACGTGTACCTGACGGGCGACACAAACCTCACCCTGAGACTCCAGCGCCTCTACACCCGCGTTACGATACAGGTGTACGACAAATCCACTGGAGCCCTAGTCCCCTCGGTGATAGCAGTTGCAAGCGAGCTCTACGGTTTCAGGGAGGTCCACCAGGCGCCTGGGGGGGTTGTCACGGTGCTCCTACTCCAGGGGGTCCCATACACTATAACTGTGAACCCCCTCAAGCCCTACTACTACCCCGCCACGCTAGACCTAGTCGTGCCCGTGGGGAAGGGGAAGTACGTGGAGGCTGTGCCCCTCGAGAGGCCCTCCTATAACGTGACAGTTGTTGCAGTCAACGCTAAGGGTAAGGAGTTGAGGGGCGCGACGATAACACTCATGAGCAGGCTCATGAGGCTCACCCTAGCCTCGGGGGAGTCGGCGAGCATCCCGGCGGGGGCGTATAAGGCGGTGGTCAAGTACAAGGGTGGAGTCTATGTGAGCGAGGTCAACGTCACGGGCCCTGGCCTAGTGGTGGTTCACACGGGCGCCTCGGCGGTGCCCTTGAAGGCTCTAGCGGTCACGGCCGTGGCATCCTCCGCTGTGACAGCGGCGGCCACGCTATACCTGCTCAGGAGGGGGGCGCTCCCCGGGCGTGGGGGAGAGGAGGAGTCGCCTCCCCCCTACGAGGAGCTCGTCGGGGGCCGGGGTTGAGGCTAGAGCCTCTCGGCCCTATACACGTGTATAGAGTCTATGCCATCGTCGCTGTTACCGGGCTTGTAGTCGTGGAGGCTCACATCCCAGGATCCCTCGTATGCGCCCTCCAGGATCTCCTCTAGGAGGCCCGCGGTGAAGGGGTCTATGTAGGAGCCCTCCCTGGCCTGTAGGGGGCGGAGCCAGTAGCCCTCGAACTTGAAGATCACGGCGCCGTCCTCCTCGGAAACGGAGTAGTCCATGACCCAGCCCCCCACCCTGAGCGTTGAGAGCGCGACCCTGAGGAACTCCGCCCCCCTACTCGTGGCGACTGACTCCGCTATCGACCTCATGTAGCCCCCCACGAAGCGGCCCAGCATGTAGAGCACCTGCAGCCCGAGGGGCCTCGATGAGGAGGGGAGGGTCCAGTATAGCGTGTCCACCACGTACTGGAGCGTTGAGGCCCTTAGGAGGAGTATCCTGCTGGCCCCGGCCCTCGTGGGGGATGAGAGGTAGCCCGCGAACGGGGGGGACACCACGTCGGGCCCCCGGTATGGGCCGTATAGCCTGTAATCCAGCACGCCCTCCACCGCGCCGAGGGCCCTCGAGATGTCCTCGCTGCTGACATCCCTGTCATAGGTGGCTATCACGAGGATCCTGCCCTTACCCGTACCCCTCAGCCTGTAGCCGTATAGCTTAACCACGTTACCCCCTAGACTGTAGAGGGCCGTTAGCAACTCCTTCGTAATACCCGGCGTGTCAACCACAATAGCGTCTATAGCGTAGGCCGTCTCCCCCTCGCCCAGTATCTCGCCCAGCACTAAGTCGACGCCCTGCAGTCGAGGGGCTTCCCCGGGCTCGCCCTGGGCTGTGAGGCGCTCCCGGCCCCCCTGGGGCCCCGCCTCTTTAACGGGAGCCAAGAAACGGCACACCCCGGGTGGTCGGCGGGTTGAGTGGAGCTTTAGAGGATTCCGTCTGTGGGAGGGTCAGGCTCTTGAAACCCTTAATACTCGCGTCCTCGGGCAGGCTCTACGTCACAGCGACCTCGCCGAAGGGGTATTGCAGCGATGAGCGTGTCCGCGAGATCGTATGCGGGCTTCTAAGAGGCTTCGAGCCCTCCGGGGCGGGTTTCGAGGAGCGCGTTAAGGCCCTCACACTCTTCTATGGGGGTCTAGACCTCTTCTATGGCTCCCCCCGCGGGCCCGTGCTGATATCGAGGCTGCTCCCCGAGTGGCCCCTAGACTTCGAGGAGGCCGGGGGCTGCGTTGCACCCACCTATAGCGTTGAGAACCTCCTAGACGAGTGGAGCAGGATCGCCGAGGGGGCCGCGGACGCCCTAGAGAGGCTGGGGAGGTGCACCCTGGATCCGCCGGGCTATAGGGTCGTCGTGGGCCGGGGGGAGCCCCTGCCCCCCACGGGCGTGCTGCTCGCGGGTGAGGGCTAGCGCCTCCCCTCCCGGGCCTCCCGGCCCCCCTCCTCGGCTTCCCCGACCTTGGACGCCTCCAGTATAGAGGCCGCCGCTAGGATCCCTATCAGCATGAGGGAGGCCGCCACCACGGCCCTCACTAGGATCACTGCAACCCTCTCGCTAGAGAGAATAATGGCTAGCCCCAGCCCCCACGTGAGCGCCAGCAGTAGAGCCGCTAGGGCTACATCCCTCGCCCTCAGCTCCAACACCCTCCGGCTCGGGGGGTCTAGACCGGCATGTAGACGGGGTTCTCGAGTGTGGCTATCCTCTTCTCCCTCTCCAGGATGTCTCTAGCGTATCGTGGCAGGTTGAACATCCTCGCGTGGCTCTCCTCGTCGTAGAACCTATTCTCGCCCCTCACCACGCCCCTAAGTGCCTCCCTGATCCTCTCTGGCGTCAGGCTCTTTGGGTCCTTGTAGTCGCTTGCCAGCACGAAGCTCCACTCGTCGTCAAAGCTCTTTATGAACACGCTGTAGCTGGCTGTGTACTTGAAGACTGATGCTATCGTGTTCCTTATGACGGCGTGGGTCGTTATGTCGTATGAGAGGCTCGTGGCCTGGGTTACGAAGACTCCCCCCTCACCCAGGATCCCCTTCACCTTCTCGTAGAACTCCCTAACGTAGAGCTTATAGGCTGGCCCGCCCTCGGTTGGGTCGGCTAGGTCTGCTATTATGACGTCGAACCTCTCACCCCTCCTAAGCGCTTCCTCAACGTACTCTAGGCCATCCATTATATTGAGCCTGAGCCTCCCGTCATCGAAGGCTCCCTGGTGCCACTCGGGCAGGTACTTGCGGGAGGCCTCTATGACTACCTCGTCTATGTCGACCATCACAGCCTCTTCCACGGTCTTGAAGCGTAGGACCTCCCTAGCCGTGGCCCCCTCCCCGCCGCCTAGTATTAGAACCCTCCTCGGGGAGCCGTGTAGTATCATTGCGGGGTGGACGAGGGCCTCGTGATACACGTGCTCGTCGAGCTGCGCGCTCTGGATCTTACCGTCGAGTATCAACACCTTCCCCACGTGATCCAGAACCGCAACCTCAACGTCCTGGTACTTGCTCCTACAGTGGCATAGGACCTCCCTCTTACGGAACAGGTGACCACTCGTGGGTAGCTCCCACTCGACATACCAGTTCCAAGCAGGCGGCTCACCAGCCACGAACGCCACCGAGGGAGGCTCTCCGGCGCAGCATGTATTTTTACGTGGCCCCCCGGCCCGTGCGGTACTACAGTGTTACCACTTGGGGGGATGCCCTAACCCCCCGCTCCATGGAGGTATGACATAGGAGCCCCCAGGGCTCCCGCGGTCTCCTGGGGGGTGCCTAGTCTTGGGGGGGTTGACTCTCTGGAGCCTCGATAGGGAGAGGCCTGCAGCCCTCGTGGTCGCGGCCGCTAGGATAGCGGGTGGGGACCTCAGCGATAGGGGCTCTATAGTCAGGGGGCTCCGCATCATAGCGAGGCTGGAGGGCTGGCCTGGGAGGCTCGCCAGCTACCTACTAGCCAGGCCCCGCGAGCTAGAAGAGGCCTTGAAGTACGCCTCAACAGACGGGGAGGCACTGAGGATCCTCGCCGAGGAGATCGTAAAGCTAGCCCGGAGGCAGGGTTCCTAGTTCCCAGTTTATTTACCGTCTAGCTAGACAAAGCCGGCGCCGCGCCTCCATCCAGAGCGCCCCTCATCAACCACCCCTAACCTCCGCCTCAACGCCTTATAGAAGGATTAGGAGAACCTAGTAGGCCTCGA
>JALSQM010000024.1 GCA_026985385.1 Acidilobaceae archaeon
GAGAGCCTCTACAAGCAGGGCCTCCTCACCAAGCAGGAGAGGGACCTACTCCTATCAGGTAAGGTTACCTTGGAGGAGGCGACGAGGATAGCGTCTGAGCTGCCTAAGAGGTATAAGGACATGCTGTTGAAGGAGGAGTTCCACATCTACGGGCTAGACAGGCCCTGGTACGTGAGGAGCCTCCGCTACTCCCTCGACCTCCTAACCTTCAAGACCCTCAACTCGACGACTCTAACTACTAGGTACTGGCCAACCCAGGGGAGCCACAACGCCCTCGACATAGTCCTGGAGAGGGTTCCCTTCTCGGTGCTACTCTTCACGACATCCAGCATATTCACGGTGCTGATAGCGGTGCCCCTAGGCCTCCTCGCCGCTAGGAGGCCGGGCTCACTCATAGATAACGCCGTGATAGCCTGGAGCATCTTCAGCGTCAGCATGCCATGGTGGTGGCTCGCCATGGTGTTTATAGCGTTCTTCACTGTTAAGTACCACATCTTCCCCCAGCCATGGAACGTCCAGGTGAACTTCCACGACGTAAAGACGCTCGTTAGGGCGGCGGCGCTACCCGTCTTCACTGTAACCGTTCTGAGCATAGGCGATAGCGCCTTCAGGCTCCGCAACATATTCCTAGACATATTCAACGAGGACTTCGTAACCGTGGCTAGGGCCAAGGGGCTGCCAGAGAGCATGGTTCTCAGGAAGCACGTGATGAGGGCTGCCGCGCCGCCCCTCGTGACGATAGTGCTCTTCGCGATAGTGCTCAGCGTCTTCAGCGGCGCTATCATAACCGAGCTAGTATTCAACTGGCCCGGGCTCGGGAGGCTCTACTGGGACGCCATATACGCTGGCGACATACCCGTTGTGCTCGAGCTAACCTACATAACCACCCTACTCTACCTAATACTGAGGCTCATACTAGACCTGCTCTACACCGTGCTCGACCCGAGGATAAGGAGGGCTTAGAGGGGGTGGGCAGGCGTGGCGATTAGGAGCACCCGGTGGATGAGGCTGCGCCTCAGGCTGGAGGAGCTGAGGGAGAGCTTCCTCCTAACCCTAAGGCCTTGGGCGGGCAAGATAGGCTGGGCCCTACTCGTCATACAGCTCGTACTAGCCCTATACGCCATGGCGGCCTACTACCCGAGCGGTATGAGGCACTACCAGGCGGGCTACGACTGGTACTTCAAGTACCCCGTCCACGCACCCCCCTGCTGGGCGGTGAGGGAGAAGGCCCAGAAGGTCCTCATAGACCTCAGGGGCACGAAGCCGAGTCTATCTGCTAAGACGATGAATATCTCCTACGGTAACATACACTACGTCTTCAAATACATAACTATAGGCTACAACGCCTCCTTCACCTACAATGGGAAGGCCCTCCCAAGCGATTCAGCCATGATACTCACAGCTACGATACCGAACAGCCCCAGGATCCTCCAGGCCAAGATACACCTCGAGCTCGACAGGCCCGATAAGACGGTGCTCGTATTCCTCGACCAGACAGTGCCTATAAGCCAGTTCGCCACTGCCAACAAGAGCATTATAGAGATAAACATCGGCGGTGCCACCGTCAACAAGACGATAATAGTCCACGGTAGGCCTAAGACTGTCCAGATTAACATGCCCTACCCGATATCCAAGTACCCACCCGTCTCCACCAGGCCCCTCGACCTGGGCCAGGTAGCCCAGACCCTCGGCCAGTCCTTCACAGAGATATTCGGTACCAACCCCTTCTTCACCGCTAGACCCGTACCCGCGGGTCAGGCCCTCTTCGCCACGGTAACCCCCAATGGCACGGTCAAGGTTCTCCAGGGCCCCTACATGTTCAAGCTCTACATGACCCTACTCATAAACGAGACAGGCCTCAACCCCGCACAAGCCGCTCACCTGGAGAACATGGCTACCATGAGCTTCTACTTCATAGCATACCCCAACTGCTATGGCCTAGCTGGAACCGACACCCTCGCTAGGCCGGTGGGCCTAGGGCTACTGCTAGGCCTGCCATACGCCTTCTTCCTAGGCTTCGTCGTAACATTCACCTCGACATTCATAGGCGCCGTCTACGGGACCTTCGCCGGCTACTGGAAGGATATCAGGGGCGAGATAATGATGAGGATAGCCGACGTCTTCCTATCACTACCCTTCCTACCGATACTCATAGTGATCTCATACGTCTACAAGGTGAGCATGCTCAGCCTAGCCGGCCTAATGATACTCTTCTTCTGGGCCGGCCCAGTCATAGTTGTGCGCAGCATGTCACTGCAGATAAGCGAGCAAGTATACGTCGAGGCAGCGAAGGCGGTGGGGGCGGGCACGTCGAGGATAGTGTTCAAACACGTGTTCCCACAGGTCTTCCCCTACACCCTAGCCATAGCGGTCCTCTCGATACCCGGCATCATAATAGCAGAGGCGAGCCTCAGCCTGCTAGGCCTGGGAGACCCCACGGCGCCCACGTGGGGCAAGCTACTCCAGCTAGCATACGATGAGCACGCAGTCCAGAACGGCTGGTGGTGGATGTACATATTCCCAGGACTAGCGCTAGTAGTCTTCTCAGCCACCTTCCTACTAATAGGCAGGGCCGTGGAGCCCCTAGTGGCGCCGAAGCTGCAGAGGTAGCGGGCCCCCGAATACCCGCATAGCAACTAACCACTCGACTATTCTCTCCCCACTTCCACTCGAATCCAAAACTCCTAGAGATTGGAGCACCGCAAGGTAGAGGGTGAAACGGGGAGAGTAGGGGAGAGACTAGAATATAACAACCGAGAGCACCACTAGAAAGGCTTGCCAGAGGCATTCACTGCTAGAGCCTGTGGGAGCATCCACCCACTCCAAGGCGTTTGATATCCAGCCTATTCACCCGCATTGATTGCATCGAAACAATCCCTCAAAGGGATTGGTAGCCTAAGCCTGTTTGTGATGCAGTATAGCCCGTCTTGCCCCGGTATTTATCTTACACGCCCTCGGCAGCGTGGCCGTGGAGGGTCCAGGGCGTGGGAGGCCTTAGGGTAGGGGTAGATGTTGGTGGAACCTTCACTGACCTAGTGGTGTTCGACGAGTCCCAAGGAGCCCTGTGGATGGTTAAGGTGCCCACTACCCCGAGGAGGCCTGTGAGGGGGGTCATGAGGGCTGTTGAGGAGGGGGTCGGGGACCCCTCTAGGGTCTCCATCCTAGTGCATGCCACGACGCTCGGGACTAACATGTTCTTCGGGCAGGCTGGCATAGAGCCCCCCAAGGCCGCCCTAGTTACTAATAGGGGGTTCGAGGACGTCATAGAGATTGGGAGGCAGAACAGGCCTAGCCTCTACGACCCCTTCTTCGAGAGGCCCAGACCCCTCATACCCCGCGATAGGAGGTACGGTGTCGGCGGTAGGATACTCGCTGATGGCAGGGAGCTCGAGCCCCTCGACACCCGCGAGGTAGAGGAGGTAGCTAGGAGGGCGTGCAGCGAGGGTGTTAGGGTCTTCGTTGTATCCTTCCTCCACAGCTACAGGAACCCGGGCCACGAGAAGGCTGCCGCCGAGGCGATTAGGAGGGTATGCCCCGGCGCCGTAGTCGTTACCGGCAGCGATGTGGATCCCCAGCCGATGGAGTATGAGAGGACCAGCACTGCCATTGTGAACGCGGTACTGAAACCCATACTCTCGACTTACCTCGCGGAGCTTAAGGCCGAGCTGGAGGCCAGGGGCTTCAAGGGAAGGATCCTCGTAATGCAGAGTAACGGTGGCGTCGCGGGCATAGAGGAGGCCCTGGAGAGGCCGACGGCCTTCATTGAGAGTGGCCCGAGCGCTGGCGCGGTGGCGGTGGCGTACCTCTCAAAGCTCATGGGCGTGGAGAGGGCCCTGGGCTTCGACATGGGTGGCACAACCGCTAAGGCCTCCAGCATAATAGGCGGGGAGCCGGAGGTGGTAGACGTCTACGAGGTCGGGGGCAGGATCCACAGGGGCCGCCTCGTGAGGGGGAGCGGGTACCCCGTCAGGTTCCCCTACATAGACCTAGCCGAGGTGAGCGCTGGCGGGGGCACGATAGCCTGGGTCGACCCCGGCGGGGGCCTGAGGATAGGGCCCATGAGCGCTGGGGCGGATCCAGGGCCCGCCTGCTACGGTAGGGGGGGCGAGGAGCCTACTATAACGGATGCCAACCTGGTGCTCGGCAGGCTCCCCGAGACCCTAGCGGGGGGCCTGAGGCTAGACAGGAGCCTGGCGGTCAAGGCGATCAGAGAGAAGGTGGCTGACCCCCTCGGGGTCGACGTTGTCGAGGCCGCGTGGGCCATCGTGAGGCTCGCCGACACCGTCATGGGGAGGGCCCTGAGGCTCGTAACCGTGGAGAGGGGCTACGATCCGAGGGAGTTCACGCTCTACGCGTTCGGCGGGGCCGGCCCCCTCCACGCGGTCGAGCTGGCCTCCGAGCTAGGCGTGGGGGAGGTGGTCGTGCCCCCGCTACCCGGGGTTTTCAGCGCGCTAGGCCTCCTCGTCTCCGACTATAAGCACGAGTTCCACAAGGCGGTAGTGAGGAGGGCCAGCACGCTTAGCGACGACGAGCTAGAGGGGGTCTTCAGGGAGCTCGAGGGGAGGGCCCTTGAGACCCTCAGGGGCGAGGGGGTACCCGAGGATAGGATTACCCTTAGGAGGTTCGTGGACGCCAAGTACTGGGGGCAGGCCTACACGCTTAGGGTACCCTACACAGGCAGCGTGGCCTCGACCGTGAAGGCGTTCCACGAGCTACACGAGGCCCGATACGGCTTCAAGAGCCCCGAGGAGGAGGTCGAAATAGTAGTTGCCAGGGTCGAGGCAGTAGGGCTCACCGTGAAGCCCCCGCTCCGCGCCGAGTCGAGGAGGGGGGGCGAGGCTAGGCCGAGGGGGTTCAGGGAGGTATTCTTCGAGGGCGGCTGGGAGAGGGCCGCGGTGTATTGGAGGAGCGACATACCCGTTGGCAGCGAGATCCCGGGGCCCGCGGTCGTCGAGGAGCCAGATAGCACAGCCCTGATCCCTCCCACCCACTGTGCTCGGGTTCACGAGAACGGATCCCTAGTCATTAGGAGGTGCTAGCCTTGGTTGACAGGCTCACGGTGGAGGTCATAAGGTACGCCGCCATCTACGCTAGCGAGGAGATGGGTGTAGTCCTCAGGAACACAGCCTATAGCCCGAACATAAAGGATAGGCTAGACCACACATGCAGCGTGCTCACACCCGAGGGACTCCTAGCCGCTCAGGCCGAGCACATACCGGTACACCTAGGCAGCATGGCGGTGGGTGTTAAGGCTACCATGGAGTGGCTCGAGAGGGAGGGCGTCAGCCTCGAGCCCGGGGACGTGGTGATGGTGAATGACCCATACATAGCTGGAACCCACCTGAACGACATACTCCTAGTCAAACCCGTATACCACCGCGGCGAGCTGGTGGCCCTCGTGGCGGATAAGGCGCACCACGTAGACGTTGGAGGCTCGGTCCCAGGCAGCCTAGGGGGCGATGTGAGGGAGCTACTCCAGGAGGGCATAGTGATCCCGCCCGTCAAGCTTGTTGAGAGGGGCAGGCTCCGGAGGGAAATCCTAGCCCTGATAGAGGAGAACGTGAGGACCCCCCACTACTTCAGGGGCGACATCAAGGCGCAGCTGGCGGCCCTCAACGTTGGCGAGAAGAGGATCCTCGAGCTAGCGGAGCGCTACGGCCCCAAGACACTCCTAGAGGCCTGGATGGAGATATTAGATTATACTGAAAGATATACCCGACGCAGGATAGAAGAGCTAGGTAGGGCAGGCTCCTACGGGGCGGTGGACTACATAGAGGTTGGCGGCGAGCTCCTACCCATAAGGGTCGAGGTGGAGGTTAGAGCCGATGGGAGCGTCAGGGTCGACTTCACCGGTACCCACGAGCAGGTTGAGGCCCCCGTCAACGCCGTCTACGGGGTCACGGTGGCTGCAACAACGTTCGCCCTGAAGTCCGTGATAGACCCCGAGATGCCGGTTAACCACGGCTTCTACAGGGTTGTGGAGATACTAGCGCCCGAGGGGAGCCTAGTCAACCCCAGGAAGCCCGCCCCCGTCTCCGGGGGTAACACCGAGACGAGCCAGAGGATAGCAGACGTGGTATTCAGGGCCCTAGCAGAGGCCTTCCCCGGCAGGGTGCCCGCGGCGAGCTGCGGGTCCATGACGAACGTGGCCATAGGGGGCGTGAGGGGGGACGGCTCTAGGTGGGCGTTCTACGAGACCATAGGCTGCGGCTCCGGCGGGAGGCCCACGGGCGACGGGGTCGACGGCGTGCATACGAACATGACGAACACTCTGAACACGCCAGTCGAGAGGATCGAGCAGGAGTACCCCCTACTCGTGGTGGCATACAGCCTCCGGGGCGACAGCGAGGGCCCCGGCACCTACAGGGGGGGACTCGGGATTAGGAGGGTTCTACGCCTAGCCGAGGGGCGGGCCATCCTGACGATCCTAGCGGAGAGGTGTAGGAGCAGGCCATGGGGCCTCAACGGGGGAGGCCCCGGCGAGCCGGCGAGGCACTACCTCAAGAGGAGGAGCGGCGCCATAATAGATCTGGGGTGCAAGGCTACAGTAGCCCTGGAGGAGGGGGACGAGATCCACATAAACACGCCCGGAGGCGGGGGCTACGGGGATCCCTGCAAGCGCGACCCCAGGCTTATCGAGAAGGACACCAGGGAGGCCCGGGTATCCCCTGAGAGGGCGGCGAGGCTCTACTGCTACCGCCCCGGAGGCGGGGCGGGAGGGGTCCCGGGTACTACCCGGTAAGGCGGCTCCAAGAGCGCTGCCCAGACTTCACTGAAGCCCGGGTGGGAGTTATACATATAAACCGGGAGGCCCAACTAAAACTCCCGGCCCTAATGGGGGACTACGGTATGAATAGACTGCTCTTGGCGGCCTTCCTCGCGGCACTCTTCATACTACCCCCAGTGGCCGTCGCCTACCACGCCAACGCCGCTCCAGTCACGACGATCATAGTTAAGAGGATAGTCTCAAACGAGGCCGCCGTCAGCGCCCTCGAGTCCGGGGCAACCCAGGGCAGGCTCTTCAGCATCCCCAGGGATCTAGCAGTCAAGCTTCTCCAGAAGGGCTTCAAGGCCGCTACTCCGGCGAGCGGTCTGGTGAACATATTCGTCAACCCCTACCCCAAGTGCCCCGACGGGCACCCCAACATATTCGCTAACCACAAGGCGAGGCTCGCCCTCCAGTTCCTGATTGACAGGGACGCTATAGTGACTAACATCTACAAGGGCTACGCTATACCCGTGATAACCTCCTACACACCCTACGACCCAGACTACCCCCAGCTACTGGGCGTGCTGGCTAAGTGGAACTACATCATAAGGAAGGGCGGCGCCGATATGGGTAAGAAGCTGCTGACCGAGGCTCTAGAGGAGCTGGGCGCCAAGAAGGGCAGTGACGGTAAGTGGTACTGGCCTGACGGGAAGCCCGTGACCGTTAACTTCGTGATTAGGACCGAGGATGAGAGGCGCCAGATCGGAGACATGCTGGCCAGCACACTCGAGAGCTTGGGCCTGACCGTTAATAGGATATACAAGAACTTCGCCGGCGCCTTCACGATAGTCTACGCTGGCGACGCCGCCGACTGTAAGTGGCAGCTCTACACTGAGGGCTGGGGAATCACGGGCATGACCGCCTACAACTACGGTGACGCCGTGTGGTTCTTCAGCAGCATCTGGGGCAGCATGCCAGAGAGCCCGAGCCACAACTGGACCTACCACAACCCTGAGGCCGACAAGCTCGCCACCTGGCTCGACAGCGGCAACTACACCAGCGCAGCCCAGTTCTGGAGCTACCTGAGGAAGCTCATAGACATAGGCATCAACGACAGCGTTAGGGTCTTCATAGCAGCCACATTTGACGTCTATGTCTACAGCCCAGACCTAAGCGGTATCATAACGAGCCCCAAGGCCAGCCCCTGGAATGTCTACACCTTCCTAAACCTACAGTACGCCAAGGGCTCCACCGTCACCTTCAGCAACAGGTACGTCTACGCCAGCGGCTGGATCTGGAACCCCATAGGCGGCTTCGCAGACTTCTACAGCAGGCCGGTCTACGAGGCCATAACATGGCCTGGCGTGACCACTAGGATAACGGATGGAGCCACCGGGTGGAGCCCGGCCCACCATATAACCTGGAAGCTGATAAGAGGCCCCGTCAAGGTGCCCGGCAACGCCATATTCTACGACACCAAGGCGCATAAGTGGGTGACGTTCGCTGAGGCGGGTAAGACTAACGTCACGGCTAAGAATGAGGTAATCTACAACATGAAGTACATGCCCAGATTCATCTTCCACGATGGAAGCAAGATGAGTATGGCCGACATAATGGCCACGTACTGGATCATATTAGAGTACGCTACGAGCAGCGGCCCCAAGGACGTGAGGTATGAGAAGAGGCTGTTCGAGGACTACTACACCCTCGTAACCAACCTGGTAGGCCTCAAGATAATAAACAGTACCGCCATAGCGGTGTACACGAACTACAACCACCTAGACCCAGGCTACATAGCGGCAACCATGAGCCCCTGGACGGCGTGGCCTCTAGAGCTGATAGCCGCCATGGACCAGCTCTTCGTAAGGAGTAATGGCACCTACGTGTTCGACTACCAGGACGCCAGGGCCGGCGGTAAGATAGGTATACACCTGATATCAACTAAGCAGTGTGCACTCATGGCGAAGTACCTGTCCCAGATCAAGGACAACCCGCCGGACTGGGTGAAGCAGCTGATAAACATGGGCCTCCTAACAATGGATGAGTGGAAGAAGAGGGTCGACAACCTAATAGCCTTCTACAACGTGCACAAGCACATGCTTGTATCCCTAGGTCCATTCTACCTCGACAAGTATGACGCTGTGAACGACATAGCATACCTGAAGAGGTGGGCTGCATTCCCGTTCAGCCCAAGCCAGGTGGTGGGAGAGCTGCTGCCGAAGCACGTTGAGATGAAGGCGACCTTCAAGACCACGGCGGGCTTCTACAAGGGCGCCGAGTTAGCCGACCTACAGGTGACCGTCAACGGGAAGCCTGCCACCAAGAGTGACGTGAAGATCTATCCCGTCCTCATAAACCCGAAGACCTTCGAGTCCACACTAGCTGACGTCAGCTACCTAGGCCCAGGCCACTTCAAGATACTCCTACCCAAGGACTACAAGCCTGGCACCGTGCTGACCCTGAGCATATTCGTGTACCCAGTAGGCTATAGCGTGCCTGCAACACAGCAGAAGAGCGTCACCCTACTGCTACCTCCAACGACGACTACAACCACGACCACGACCACGAAGACTACCACGACGACGACTACAACAACTACTAAGACCACCACAACCAAGACGACTACCACGACGACTACAACCACGACGAGCACTCCGACTAAGACTACGACAACGACGACTCCGACTAAGACTACTAAGACCACGGCGCCAGCCACTACGACTCCAACTACAACTACAACCACGACGACTACCGCTGCTAAGAAGACTAGGACGGCAGCCATAGTGACTGCCGTGATAATCATAATCATAATAATAGCGGCCGCCGCCTACATGCTGAGGAAGTAGTAGCCGTGGCCTCTGGTGGCGACTCCACTCTTCCATAACATCTTTTCTTCACACGCTACCCATTTAATCCGATTTTTACCCTTCCCCGTAGCCCAAAGCCCTGGGGCTTGGGTGTTTAGCGTGTACTGTGGGGCTGGAGCCCATGCCTCTGCTGGAGGTTAGGGATCTGAGGACCTACTACTACACCATGAGGGGTGTGGTGAGGGCTGTCGATGGCGTCAGCTTCACCTTAGAGAAGGGTGAGACCCTCGGGATAGCTGGGGAGAGCGGCTGCGGCAAGAGCACCCTCGCCTGGAGCCTGCTCAAGCTCGTGCCTCCCCCGGGTAGGATCGTTGGGGGCTCGATACTAGTAGATGGAATGGATGTAACCAAGATGAGCGAGCACGAGGTTAGGAGTAAGATTAGGTGGAGGAAGATAAGCATGATATTCCAGGGGGCCATGAACGCCTTCAACCCCGTCATAAAGGTTGGCGACCAGGTCATTGAGCCCCTGCTGCTCCACACCGACATGGATAGGGAGGAGGCCTGGGCTAGGGCTGAGGAGATGGTTAAGCACGTGGGCCTACCACCAGAGATCCTCGAGAGGTACCCGCACGAGCTTAGTGGGGGGCAGAAGCAGAGGCTCGTGATAGCCATGGCCCTCCTCTTAGAGCCGGACATAGTGATAGCGGATGAGCCCACCACGGCCCTCGACGTGGTAATACAGGCCCAGATACTGAACCTCATGAAGAGGCTCTACCGGGAGAAGGGGATGAGTATAATACTCATAACACACGACCTCTCGGTTATCGCGGAGCTCGCCGAGAGGGTGGCGATAATGTATGCCGGTAAGATAGTGGAGCTGGGCCCGGCGGAGGCGGTGTTCGAGAACCCGCTACACCCCTACACTCAGGCCCTCCTCAAGGCGGTGCCCAGGCTCCGCGGCCCCAAGGAGAGGCTCTACTACATACCCGGCGCGCCCCCCGACCTCAGGAACCCCCCGAGGGGCTGCAGGTTCAACCCGCGGTGTGAGAGGAGGTTCGAGCCCTGCGACAGGGAGGAGCCGCCGCTCGTCGAGGCCGAGAAGGGCCATTACGTGGCGTGCTGGCTCTACGCTAGGAGGTGAGGGCCGTGTCGTCCCCCGAGCTGGGAGAGGTCATACTGGACCTCAAGGATCTCAGGGTGTGGTTCCCCATTAGGAGGGGCCTCATAGAGACCATAACCGGGAGGCCGAGGCTCTACGTTAGAGCAGTGGACGGCGTCTCATTCGAGATACGTAGGAGGGAGACATTCTGCCTCGTCGGCGAGAGCGGCTGCGGTAAGACCACCACCGGCAAGGCGCTCCTGAGGCTCGTCCCCATAACTGGTGGGAGCGCAAGGTTCAGGCCCTCCAAGGAGGTGGCGGAGGAGCTTGAGAGGAGGGGGGTTGAATTCGACGAGGACGGCATGGTGGATATATTCAAGCTGACCGACAAGCAGTTCCACCCACTCCGCAGGGACATACAGATGGTCTACCAGGACCCCTATGGGAGCCTCAACCCGAGGTTCAGGGTGAGGGACATACTAGAGGAGCCCCTGATAGTCCACAAGATAGGTGAGACCCGCTCCGAGAGGCTGGAGTACATAGCCAGGGCCCTAGAGATGGTGAAGCTCACCCCCGTCTCCGAGTTCGTCGACCGCTACCCACACCAGCTAAGCGGGGGTCAGAGGCAGAGGGTAGCGATAGCCAGGGCTATAATAATGAACCCAGTGCTAGTCGTCGCGGACGAGCCCGTCTCGATGCTCGACGTATCCATTAGAGCCGAGATACTCGAGCTATTCAACATACTCAAGGAGAGGATAGGCCTCTCATTCATATACATAACACACGACCTCTCAACAGCCAGGTACGTCTGCAACAGGATAGCGGTGATGTACCTCGGCAGGATAGTCGAGCTAGGCCCCGCAGACGATGTAATACAGGACCCGCAGCACCCCTACACAGAGGCGCTCGTAGCCGCCATACCCGAGCCCGACCCGAGAAACAGGGCGAGGATGAGGGACATAAAGATAAAGGGCGAGGTCCCCAGCCCCGTCAACATACCGCCGGGCTGCAGGTTCCACCCACGCTGCGTACTCTACGAGGCCGCCCTCAAGAGGGGGGAGCCCTGGGCGAAGCTGTGCACACAAGCCGAGCCACCCCTCGTGGAGGTGAAGAAGGGCCACTACGCCGCCTGCTACAAGCACGAGGCCGCTAGGCCCAAGGGCTTCACGGGCTAGCCCCAGAGCCGCCCGGGCCATATACACCACAATATAGCCTTAGACCCTCAAACGAGAGGCCCCGAGCGCCTCGGCCACGCCGGGCACTGGTGGGCAGGATTGGGGGGATCCCACGAGGGGGTAGTCGTAATACACCTCAAGCCCCGCTCGAGGCTCAGGCCCAGCGATGCTCCCCGCTTAGCCGGGCTCCTCCGGGAGGCCGGCGTCAAGCCGGTGATAGTCAGGGTCGCCCCGGGTAGAGTCGAGGTAGAGGTGCCCTCCCACAAGGCCTCGGACGCCATGCGGGAGGCGTCGAGGCTCATAGGGGATCCCATCGAGGTGTCAGGGCCCCACGGGGATCCCAGTAGCTGGCTAGAAGAGTTCCGGAGGCTAGCGGCCAACCAGAGGTTCTGGGAGGCCCACACAGCGGCTGAGGCCGGCTGGAGGATAGCGGGTGAGAAGTGGGCCAAAGCCCTGGCGGCGGCCGCTGGAGCCCTAGCCAAGGCCCAGGAGGGCCTGATACGAGCCGCCCTCAAGGCCTCTGAGACCGCTGCCCGCGAGGCAGAGGCCCATGGGGTGGGCCTCGACCCCGAGTGCCTGAGGAGAGAGGTCGAGAGGGCCTATACAGGACTGGAGGCGAGACTCGAACAATGCATCAGGCTAGACCACCATAAGAGGGGGGAACCGGGCGGGGAATCAGCGGGGTAGGAGCCGGGTTGCAGGATCCCAGGACCATAGCTGGGAGGCTATCCGAGCGCCTAGCAGCCCGCGGGGCCAGGGATAGGCGGGCCCTCCTCTCGGAGGCCCTAGAGGCGGGGGCCCCCTACTCGAGGGGCTCGGCGCTCCACGCCATACTCTCGAGGCCCCCCGAGGAGAGAGCTGGCCTCCCCAGGGAGGCCTCCTCCAAGGCCTGCGGGCCCGGGGTCTCGGCCGGCATATTCCTTGAATGCACCGAGCCCAGCACCGCCTCGGGCCTGGGATCCCCGGGGCTTCTGGGCTACGTGCCCGTAGCTATAAAGGACAACATGGATCACCCCCTCTACGACACGAGGCTCGGGGCCCCCTACGCTAGGCAGAGGCCCCCAGCAGCTGACCCCCTAACAGGGGCCCTAGAGGGCCTTGGAGCCGCCGTCATAGGGAAGACCTCCATGCACGAGCTGGCCCTAGGCACGACTAACGTGAACCCCCACTACGGCACACCCGAGAACCCAGCGTGCCCCGGGAGGATCCCCGGGGGCAGCAGCGGGGGCAGCGCCGCCGCCGTGGCCGCCGGGATAACGCCTCTGGCAACAGGCAACGACGCCGGGGGAAGCGTGAGGCTCCCAGCGGCATTCACGGGGGTCACAGGCTTCAAGCCCTCAACCAACTACCTGCCACGGGCTGGGAGGCCCGCCGTGCCCTCGCTGGCGGCGGCGGGGCTCATAGCGGCTACCCCCCTCGACGTGGCACTCGCAGTTGAGGCGCTCAAGCCGGGGGAGGGCTTGGCGGCGATATTGGAGGCCCGCAGCCTCGGGGAGGCGGGTGGGCCCCGGGTCCTTGTGCCTGTTGATCTCCTAGAGAGAGCGGAGGAGCCCGTTGCCAGCCTCTTCGAGGAAGCGCTGGAGACCCTCAAGGCCTCTGGCTGGAGGGTGACGCGGGGGAAGCTGGGCCTCCCCAGGGAGGTGGAGGACGCCAGGGTCGTTGCGACACTCCACGAGGCCCTAGGCGAGCTCCACGCCCTCTACAGGAGCTATAGGGGCGAGATGGGGGAGGACATCAGGTTCCTCCTGGATATAGCCTCCAACCTCCCCCCCTGGAGCTACCCGGCGGCACTGGCGGTCCTGCGGGAGGCCCGTGTAGAGGCCAGGGCGCGCCTAGCCGCTTATGACGCCGTGCTACTCCCCACAGCGCCAATCGAGCCGCCTAGGGTCGAGGAGGCGGATTGGAGGCTCTCGGCGTCAACGAGGCTCATAGCGTACACCGCCCCGATGAACGCCCTCGACCTCCCCGCGGTGAGCGTGCCAGCAGGCCCCCGACTCCCCTGCGGCGCCCCCCTGGGGCTCCAGCTAGCCAGCGCCTGGGGGGAGGTGCACACGCTGGCCCTAGCCCTCGAGGCCTGGAGGCTCCTCGCAGGCGAGCCTGGGGGCTAGACGCTTTCAGCCACGGGGTTGAGCCCCGCCGCCTCGGAGTATCTCCTCGAGCCTAAGCCTGCCTAGGGCTTTCAGGAGTGCTATGAGCCTCCCCAGCCCCCGCTGAACCTCGGGGTCCCCCAGGGCTCTGATGAGCCCCATTACACCCACGGGCCTCGCCTCCTCGAGTACCGTGTCCACGACCTCCCCCAGCTCCTTGACGGCCTCGCTGAGCGAGTCTAGGATGCGTAGCCCGCCCCCGGTGAGGGCGGCCTCGAGTAGCTCCCTGAGGATCCTCCCCTCGGCGAGCGCCGATGCTAGGTCTAGGAGCCCGCTCCTGTCAAGCTTCACGGCCACGTCTACGAGTTTCTCGAGGGCCCTCAACGCCTCGGGGTCCCTGAGGATCCTATCAAGGGGCTCCGGGCCGCCGCTTCCGAGTTCTCCACTCATGCTCCAAGCACACCTCCCATGACCAGGGGTTGGTTGGGCCCGGTTTTAATGTTGGGGCGCCTCCTCTGGGTGGGAGGTGGTGCGCCCTGTATAAGAGGATCCTGGTAGGCTTCGATGGGAGCCCCGAGTCCCTCGAGGCCCTCAGGAGGGCCTCCGAGCTCGCCTCTGCTAGCGGGGCCGAGCTACACGTCATAGCAGTCGTGCCCCCTCCAAGCGTGATCCTAGGCCCCCTGATGACCCCTGAGACCTTTGATGTGAGGCCCCTGGTAGAGGCTGCGCGTGGGGCCCTCGAGAGGGCTGTGGGGGAGCTGGAGGGTGTAAGCGTGCACTGGGAGGTGAGGGTGGGAGAGCCGGCGTCAACGATACTCGACTACGCCGAGGAAGCGGGTGTAGACCTCATAGTGCTTGGGAGGAGGAGGCTAAGGGGCGTGGAGAGGATAGCACTGGGCAGCGTCAGCTCCAAGGTAGTGAGCCACTCACCCGTAGACGTGCTCGTAGTCAAGCACTCCCCAGAGGGATGAGCCCCACATGGAGCCGCAGCCCTGCAGGGGGGCCAGGCTCCTCGGCCCCACCCCCAGGGAGCCCCTACGGCTTAGGCTCAGGCTAACCCGGGGAGGCAGGGTCTACGCCACGATAACGAGGAGGCTCAGGGGCGGCCACACCGTGGCGCTGCGAGGCCCCCTGGAGTGGCTCGAGAACCCCCCGGCCATGGCTGAGATAGCGGCGCTTCTCTGCTGCGCTAGGAGTGAGGCCTCGGAGTGGCTCATAGGCGCCCTAGGCTCCACCCTCATAGGCCTGCTGGTAGCACTATCATTCGCCCCAGGCAGCCTGGGAGCCATAGGGCTAGCCATCCTAGCCGCCCTCCTAGGCCTCGTCGAGGTCCTCGCCTCGAGGATCCGCTCCGTCAGGGAGAGGGGGTTCGCGGACTGTGTCTCGAAGGCTCTCAAAGCGGGCCTCCCCTCCCCCAGCGTGCACATCGCCGCCAGCACCATCGAGAGAGTCCTCAAGGCGTCGAGGGAGTGCATGGAGCGGGGGCTACCCTGCGCCGCCAGGACGGCGACTCCCCTGGGCCTCTACGAGGTCAGGGTCTCGGGGCGCGCGGGCCTGCCCCGCGCCCCCGAGGGGGGGTGCCGTCTAGCGCCTGGATAGGGTCGAGTAGAGGGCCAAGAGTGCGACGGCTAGCACAAGGGCTAGTAGCGGTATGTGCTCCCTGGCAAGCTCTGCGGGCTTACCCTCGGGAGTCACAACGCTCCTCGACACCCTCCCAGCGTTGAAGGACGATATGAAGAGCAGGTAGGGGTAGGCCCACCTGGCCCCCCCAAGCACGGCGGCCACCCAGACTAGGTAGAGGATCGCGAGGCCTATGTTCTCGGCTATGAGGAACCTGGGCAGGTCCGCTTCGAAGTTTATCCCGATGTAGCCCGCCACGAGCACGACGACGAGCCCCAGCGTCACCCAGTCGAGAGCCTCCAACCCTAGAGGCACCCGGGAGGCCTGGAGAGGCTCCGGGGTAGAAAACGGTTCGCTCAACCCTCCACTAGCTCTATGGCTAGCTCGACCCCGCGGATCCTCAGGTTCTCGGACACCTCCAAGGCCAGTAGCCTGGCGACGTCTGGGGGCGCTCGGGCCCTGACCTTGGCGTCGCCCACGTACCTACCTGGCACGAGTGGGCGGAGCCTCAGGCTCACCACGTCGAAGCCAGCCTCCTCCAGCGCCCTCCGCGTCTCCCAGTAGACTCTTGGGGCCGTGTAGTCCGTTATGAGGCCGGATAGCACGCGTGCCTCCCGGTACGTCTCAACAGCTATGTACCCCGCTATGAGTGCCGCCCCCGCTAGGTCGTAGACGCTGGAGAAGCGGGCGCCAGCGTAGGCGCTCGCAGCACTCACGAGGCCCTCTAGAACCTCGCTGAAGGTGAAGCCCGCGTAACTCGCCCCGCCAGGGCCGCTGAGCCTTGCAACGGCGACGCTTACAGCGTAGAAGCCGCCCCCAGCTAGGGCGTAGTAGGCGCTCCCAACCCCCACCCTACCGGAGGGCCCGCCCCACACTATAAGGCCCAGGGAGAACCCCAGGGTCGCCGTGTAGACCAGCACGACTACCAGGGTGCCAAGGTAGAGGAGCCTCGAGTGGCCATAGGGGTGATCCTCGTCGGGGGGCTCCAGGCTCCTAACCATCAATAGTAGGACCAGGGCTCCCGAGGCTATGTTAGCCACGCAGGTGAAGCCATCGACGAGCACGGCCCTACTAGAATACCTAGCCCCCCCGTAGATCTTAAGGGCGGCCCCCGCAACACTCAACGCTAGAGCCAAAGCCATCAAGCGGGGCCTAACCCTCACCGGCCGACCACCCACCACAACAGCTGAGACGGCGGGCCGCAACGCCTATATCAAGAGCCGTGCAAGCCAGCCCCCGGGGGCGGGTAATAGGGGCTGTGAGGAGGGGGTCTCAGCCGACCGACGGCGTGGGGAGAGGGTAGAGACGCCGAGCCCACCGCTTGATCCCAGCATCCCAGCGGGCCCTCCGGGCCGCCCGGCTGCTTCGAGCCGCGGCGCCCCTAGGGGGCCCCCCGGGCTTGTATCAGGCTGCTGAGGGCCTCGGAGAAGTGGGCTACATCGACCGTGGCTAGGTTTACTATGTTCACGTTTATCGTGAAGGGGCCTGCCTGTGTCAGCTTTGACACGCACACCTGAGGCGCTAGACTCAGGGCGTCCT
>JALSQM010000025.1 GCA_026985385.1 Acidilobaceae archaeon
AGCGTACGCAAGTAGGGGCGCGTAGACCGCCACCATTATAGCGAAGGCTATCACCACCCTATCGTAGACATGCTGCGGCGCCACTGTTAGAAGAGCGAAGAGCACAACAGCAGGCTCAACCGCTAGAAACATTATTAGGTAGCCCAGGTATTGCATTGAGAGGCGTCTGCGAGCAGTCTTCTTAACCGGGGGTTACCAGCGTCGTACATATCATACCTCGTGGGCTCCCTCTCAAGCACTGTCCTCGACGGCGTGAGCAGGTACCTTAGGAAGGTCACAACCACTATAAGCAGTACTAATAGTATCGCCGGTATGACTATCAAGGCATTGGCAGTCATCACTTCAGGTGACGTAGGCGGTGGCATCAGCCTCGCCAGGTGTATGTAAACCTCGGGGAAGAGGTATTAAAAGAGGGATTGAGGCGAAGTTAGAGCCCCCTCCCCGGGGGTGCACTATAGTGGTATCCCTGGGACTAGGGACCTATTAGATCCTCCACGCGAGGCGGGCTCGGCGGTAGCCCCTTCCTCTGCCTAATCTTCCTTATCAGGTCCTCAAGCATAGAATCGGGTACTGGCGCCCAGCGGCTGAACTCCGTGCCCCAGAACGCCCTGCCAGCTGTCGCGCTTCTAAGCTCTCCCGCTAAGTCGAAACTCTCCGCCACGGGTATCTCCGCTATTACCCTCGCGGCCGGCCCGGCGCTTAGAACCTCCAGGATCCTACCCCTCCTCCTAGCCAGCACGGCGGCGATGGCGCTCACGTACTCCATGGGTGTTCTTATATCGAGCTTCTGTATGGGCTCGAGGAGCGTGGGCCTGGCGGTGAGCATGCCGGCCCATATGGCGTTCCTGACTGCAGGGTATATCTGCCCGGGCCCTCTATGGACTGGGTCCTCGTGGATTATCGCGTCGTGAAGTACCACCTTAACGCCGCGGACGGGCTCAGCGGCTAGGGGGCCCTCACGCATGGCTATACGGAAGGCTGCTAGTATAGTGTCCTTGACCTCCCTTAGATGCTGGACTCCAGAGGTCTTATCCACGAATACGTTAATGTTCTCGTCTATGCTCCAGATCCTCCTGGCCTCGTCGTAGTCCCAGCCAGCCTTATCGGCCAGTATCCTAGCCCTCTCCCTGGGATCCTGGCCCTCATACACGTCACCGCTTTGTATGAGCTTTATCGTCTCCTCGTTTAGGGGCTCTACGCTTATGTAGAACTTGTTGTGCTTGTTGGGGCTCTTGCCCTCGAATACTTGGCTTGTGGCACGCACGGTCTCGCGGTAGACCACTATTGGCGGGCTAGCCTTCACTTCTATGCCGAACTTCTCCTTCAGAAGTGTGAGGGCTATCTCGAGGTGCAGGGGGCCCATACCAGAGAGGAGGTACTCGCCGGTCTCCTCGTTAATCTTGAGTACCAGGTTGGGATCCTCTATTGTGAGCTTCCGCAGGGCCTCAATCATCTTAGGCAGATCCTGTATGCTCTTCGGCTCGACAGCAATGGTTACCACGGGCTCGCTTACATAGCGTAGCTGCTCGAACGGCGCTGCCTGATCCTTGTAGCCTATATCAACTAGCGTCTCTCCTGCTCTGACGTCCTCGATGCCCATTATAGCGCCTATGTTGCCTGCTGGTATGGCCTTCGTTATCTCCCTGAAGGGACCCATGTAGAGGCTGACCTGCAGGATCCTGCCCTTCTTATTAGCGGTGACTAGGTAAACCTCCTCGCCAGGCTTTAGGGTGCCGCTGAAGACCCTACCCGTGGCTACGAGGCCCGCCTTCTCGACCCTCACATCGTTTATGTAGAACACGAGAGGGCCATTGGGGTCGGCGTTCATCATAGCCCTGCCTAGCTCTGAGTCTATGTTACCCTTCCATATCTTGGGTATCCTATACTTCTGCGCCTCCTTCGGGTTCGGTATGAATTTAACCACCATATCCAGGAGCGCCTCGTGTAGAGGTATCTGCTTAGCCAGCTGGGCCACGTCCTCCTTCTTACCGGATTGGTAGGCCTTTATTATATCCTTGAATGTTATCCCCTTCTTCTGAACCATGGGTATGCTTATACCCCACTTATCCTTCGCACTTCCAAAAGCTACGGTGCCCTCTGATGGGTTCAGCTTCCACTTAGCCCTGAATTCGGGTTCCGCATACATGTCTATTAGGTTGTTGACGTCCCTTATTATCTCTACGAACCTCTCCTGTATCTGCTGGGGGGTGAGCTTCAGCTCTTTTATAAGCCTGTCCACCTTGTTTATGAAGAGTATCGGTCTGACCCTCTCCTCCAGCGCTTGCCTGATGACAGTCTCTGTCTGAGTCATCACCCCCTCTACAGCGTCTACGACAACTATAGCGCCATCGAGTACTCTAAGGCTTCTGGTCACCTTACCGGAGAAGTCGACGTGACCTGGTGTGTCTATTAGGTTGATCACGTAGGGCCTACCATTGTACTCGTGGTATAGGCTTATGTTGGCTGATTTAACTGTGATACCCCTCTGCTTCTCCACGCTTAGATAGTCTAGTACCAGGGCCTCACCTGCTATCCTCTCCGAGATTATGCCCGCGGCCGCGAGGAGCGAGTCGCTAGTGGTAGTCTTACCGTGGTCGACGTGCGCTATTATACCGATGTTCCTCACTTGCTCGAGGTTACTCATTATCTTCTCGACTTCAGATACTACCTTAACCCTTGCACCCAAGCCCTTCTACCCCCTAGACCCACCGGGCTCTAGCCAGCCTTATATAGCACTTACTCTACGGCATCCTCCCACAGGGCTCCCGTTAGCGGAGCGGGGGATTGCCGGGGAGGCTATAAGAGGGTCTTTAAGCAGTGAAAGGCGAGGTTCGGCGATTCCATCCTCTCAGGAGGCTACGTAGTAGAGCGGCTACTGCTTCTCGCCTCCACGATCGTTGAGAAACTCCTCTAGGCTCCCCCTCCTCTTCTTCTGGGGCTTGTAGGGCGTCACCAATATGGCCTTAATCTTCTCGGCCCTCCGCTCGCCGAGGCCTTCAACGCTAGATAGCTCTGAGAGGGGCGAAGTGCAGAACCTCTCAAGTGACCCGAACCTCTCTAGTATAGCGCGTGCTGTCTTCGGGCCTACGCCGGGGAAGGATTGCAGTATGTACAGTTGCCACTCGGAAATTGTTGAGAGCCTCGGCTTCCTATGGACTACTATGCTTGCACCGCCCCTCTCCTGCTGGTAGCGGCGGGCCAGCTGGTAGAGGAGGTACGCCGTAGTGGTAGGCCCTTCGCTCCAGAGCACGTGCGCTCTATAGTCCACTATAAGGGACACGAGTGCAGCTAGCGTTTGGTGGCCCTCGTCGCCCCACCTGCTGAGGTAACGAGGGCTACCCTCGACTATGTAGTATATGTCCTGGTACGCCTCGCCCAGCCTGCTGGCTTGATCGAATAGCCTGCCATCGACTAGGCTTGAGGCGAAGTCCTTCACAGTCTTCCTCTCCACCACAGCCTCCTCAGAGACCAGGTAGTCGCCCAGTGGGAGCTGCTTCTTCAGAACGAGGACCCCCAGCTTCTCGAGTTCCTCTATGACCCCGCTTCGAGATTCTCTGACGTCGGCGTAGATGCGGATCCTATTCTGCTTCACCGCTCTTCGACCTCCTCTCAACACAGATCCTAGCGACCTTGCCGGGCAAGCTCCGGGCTAGGATGGATACAAGCTCATCGACTCCACCGTTCGGGGCTCTAATATGTGCCATGGCTGCGGCCTCGTGTCCCCCACCTTTGCCTCCAAACTTCTCAGCTATATAGGAGGCGAGCTCGCTCCCCCGTAGACCCGCTTTTAACGCTCTCCTCGAGAGTCTTAGGGAAACCCTTAACTCGCCCCCCTTGCCGCCCACCACGACGGCGATGTCTGCCCCCAAATCGATGAGGCCTCTGGCAGCGCTTGACTCGAAAGCGCTTACCCTAGTCACGACTATTATTATATCGTTGCATGCCCTGCCGATGACTATTCTCTGAGCCGCCTTCAACCTGGCTATTCGCTCGGAGTAGTCTAACTGCTCTCCCCCCTCACGCTTGGACTGGAGGATCTCCATTACCCTATCGTAATCCCCGCCCCACGATACTAGCAGGGAGGCGGCCTTGAATGCGTACTGATCTCCTATTAGGAACCTCCTGGTATCATATACTATCCCCGACAAAGCTAGGGTTGCCTCCTCAGGTGTTAGCCTGACGCCTAGTACATCGAGGGCTAGAGCAATTATTTGTGTTGTGCTAGAGGCACTCGGATCCAGCACCGAGTATTTGGCTATACCCGCGAGGTCGCCGGGGCTGTGATGGTCTATCAAGTAGAGGCTCACTCCCTCTCTTCCGACCAGGGTAGAAGCCTCTCCGAGCTGGGTAGAGTTGGATGAGTCAACAACTATGATGGCCCTCGAATAGTCTAGGCCATGGCACTCTTTGAGAGTTACCCCTGTTGCAGCTAGGACTCGCTTGGAAGCCTTACTGAGGCCTTCGGGTAGGAATATGCAACCACTAGAGCCCAAGGCCTCTAGTGCTTTCCAGGCCAAGTACGCAGCCGCTACAGCGTCCGGGTCGGCGTTCCTGTGTGTTACAACACTAAGGGGACCCTCCTCGGCCGCCCTTAGTAGGAGTATGGCGGCTCTTAGATAGCTCGCTGCCCCTGGCAACGCCTGTGACCACCTCCTCGAAGGCCTTCCTGGCCCTTATTATCGCCTCCTCGACTATGGCGTTTACCACCTCTCGCGGGACGAGTTTAGACGCTGTAACACTAACCTCCACCGAGAAGTCTATTCCCCCCTCTCTAGTTTCGGAGGCCCTCACTACTACACGGTAGTCCCCTAGCCTCGCGCCTAGTCTAGACTCTATCACGCTCCTTGCAGCCTTTTCCGCCTCCTCCAACGCCCTGGCTATGTCCATACTACGGTTCTCCCGGGAGCCCCCAGTCGGGCTCAACCCGCCGTGCCTCCTGCCCTACCCCTGCCTAGGAGTTCCTGCAACTCTTTTGTGAGTCTCTCTATGTCCTTCCGCAGGGCCTCCTCCTGCGATTTCAAGGCCTTCAACCTAATCTCTACATCCTCCTTCCTCTCCGTCAGTTCCTTCAACACCTCATCCCTGCTCTTCTCGAGGAGTATGCCACCAACCATCTTGTAAAGCCTGGCGTTCTCCGGGAGCCCCTTAACTTCTTCGAGTACAGTCTCTAACTCCGACTGGAGGGCCTCCAGAGAAGCCCTCTCCTGGGCTACAGCTGCCAGAGTCTCCCGCAGCCTCACGAGCTTAGCGTACTTGGCCTCCACCTCCGGGGGAACCTTCTCAACCATAACCGGGCCACCACCCCACGTGGCTCGGCAGGGGATTATAGGGTATTAGCTACTATGGCCACTATCGCTGCTCCCGAAATTCCTCACTATAATAAAGGGCGAACCCTAGATAAAGGCACAGTTTTAAACTGTCGGCAAGCCGAGAGCCTAAATACATCAAAGAAAAGACTTGGGCAATCCAAATAATCTGCCTCAATCTGACTATCTTAAGAATTGACTCGAGATACCTTTCCATGCCCCCTTTAGGGCTGGCACCAGCATCTAGCTTAGTACTAAAAGTGCTCCTATATGACGAACTTGCAGTACCAGGCCTCTACGGGATAATCCCTAACAGGCCGAGACCCAGAACGACTTAAGCGGCGTTAGTGCTTTCATCGGTTTAAAGAGAGTTTCGGCTTCAGAGTTGCCGGAGTACGTGAACGGACTCCCAAGCCGCGTGGATTAGATATGCGTATGAGTTGAAGAGTGCGCGGAGCCCGCTGAGAGAGTCGGACTCTATAACTACACTTATACAGCCGTCCTCCTCTTTAATTTCCACTACACCTTTAGCGGGCGCCGCTGGCTGGCGAGCCTCGGTTTTAAGTGAGAGTGTTATCGCCCCTGAGTAGGGGGCTTCTATACATAATGTTATCTGGGCCATGTATTTCCTCATCTAATCACCCCCAATTTTTATCATCCTGCTCGGCCTAGATATTCTCAGACGGGGGCCTACCGGTCTCCCCTCCGGGTACTCGAATTCCAGCACTGCTTCAGAGCCTCTTGGGGCCCTGCGGATATGGGCTATGACGCCCTTACACCCCCTTAAAGCGATTCTGGCATGCCAGGCCAGTATGAGTGCTTCAGCGTAGTCTTCGAGGCCGTCCTCGGCTCTGACGCAGAGGCCGGGCGCCTTTACTGAGCGGGCTGTTCCCCGCTCCCGCGAGAGCGCTACGCCAGCCACGAGTATGGTCACAATGTTCCTCAATGCAGGAGGCTCGGGGGGAGGAGACACAGAGTATACACGCAATATACTAGGGTTCCCCCTCCTCTCACCAATTATGGTTACCCTATCCGCGCCCCGGGTCCTGGCTATAGCCGCTATCTCCTCTAGCGTCAGGTGACCCCTCGTTAGCCTCGAGGCACCCGGTATTACAGACACCAAATCTCTAACAAGGGAACGAGTCCTCGGCGAGGGGGCTCTGCTGGTCGTGAAGATGATCCCCCGGGATCTGGGAGGCCCTGCATCCATAGTCTTCAACCGCGCGGAGGAGGTTAAGTGATTCTACCCGGCTCTCTTGGGGGGAAAGCTGTCTGGCCTCACGATATGGCTCTTAAGGTACTGCGCGAGTCCACTCTGCGGAGTGTAGGCTGCTCCAGCCCATACCATCCCGCATTTGCGGCACGCCCAGATGCCCACGGAGACCCTGTATACTGTCCCGACGCTTCCGCAGAAGGGGCAAACATGCTTGGCATACCTTCTCTCAAGCACTTCCTTCACGCGCTTCCTGACGCTGACACCGTACCTGGGCCCGTAGCGGCCCACTATCCCGACGACCTTAGTCCTACCCATACCCGCATCCCCCCTAGGCTCCCGGCTGGGGTACCGCCTCGTCTAGGGCTTTAAAGTACACTGGAGCAGCATTCTTGGCTATCTCTAGGGCCCTCGTGATCTCCTCGATGCTTAAAGCGCCCTCCCCCGTCTTCTGGATACCGACTATCCTACCTGTCTCGTCGAAGGAGAAGACGAGCCTAGCGTCTGAGACTGACTCCTCCTCGAAGTCTGGATCGACGGCTAGGTAGCGGCCAATCTTGGCTACCGTCACGCTAACTACCCTGTGCCTGAGGGGTAAGGGCTCCTCTCTACGGCTGCGATCAATTACTATCTCGCCTGTCTCCAGCTCCTCGTAGTGGGGGAGACGGGCGTTTAAGAGTGCGGCCATCGCAGCAAGCATGGAGGCGTCGAATAGGTTGCCGTCGTGGTCTAGTATGTATAAGTCAACCCATACCACGAAAACCTTGTCCCCCGGCCTTATGACTAGAGAGCCCAGATCAACTGCTCCGACTTCGCGGAGGCTTCTATCCACAACCCTCGCCAGCTCTATAGCGTTCTCGTCGGGAGGGCCCGGCTCGAAGAGCGGTGATGCTAGCGGGACGAATTCGGCGTGAACCGTTAGGACTCCCTGATCGGGGGTGTCTCTAAAGGGTGTCCCTACGTCGACTTTAACGCCGGCCATCACCTGAGTGTTACCGAGTTTAACTAGTGCTGAGCCCTCGGCCTTCTCTATGACGCCTACCTCTACCTTCACGTTTCTAGGCGTGAAGGGATCCCTGACTCCATCTATTCTCAGGCCACGCGAAAGTACCTCCTCAATCGCCTCTCTCCTAAGCCTAGATATCACTGGAAGCCTGAAGGGAGTAACACTCAACCTTCCACACCTCCCTGCTCCTGAGCGGGTGCCAGGCCATACTTCCCGCGGAGAACCTCCTTCTCCATCTCAACTATCCTCTCTATCGCCCTCCAAGCCATATCGAGGGCTCTCTTAAACTCGTCCTCGCTGAGGACGCCGTTAAGCTGTAGGAGTGTAATCAGCCCTAGATCGGGCGCCCCCGCTACAGGCATGTCGGCCTCACCCATACTGTCCTCCACTTCGTCTATGTCGAGTACTAGGACGCCGTTCACCTTGCCTACAGCGACCCCCGCCACAAGAGCCTTCATTGGGATCCCAGCGTCGGCCAAGGCTAGGGAGGCAGCGGTCACACCGGTGGTTCTGGTGCCTCCATCGGCTTGCAGTACCTCTATAAATACGTCGATAGCCGTGCGCGGGAAGTATTCTAAGAGTAAAACGGGCTCTAAGGCCTCCCTTATCACCTTGGAGAGCTCGATTTCTCTCCTGCTCGGCGCGGGGTTCTTCCTATCACTAGTGGAGAAGGGTGCCATGTGATACCTGACCCTCAACACCGCCCTGTCGGGTAGTAGCATGAACTTCTGAGGAGGCTCCCGGGGGCCGTAGACGGCTGCTATGACTTTAGTCTTACCATACTCTACTATGGCCGAGCCATCGGCATTTGATAACACGCCGACCTGCATCTTGATAGGCCTTAAGTCCTCGGGTCTTCTACCGTCGTGTCGGAGACCCTCCTCAGTGATTAGCCTCACACCCTCAGCCTTCAACGTTTACACCCCTCACTATTTTCTCCTCCTCAATGAGCTTCCTTATGCGCGCTGTGAGACCCGTCGTGAAGGCCTCCCTCTCTATGGTTTTTATTGCTAAGATAACTATGGCCTCCATTTCCCTATTAGGGCACTTCACGTGAATGCGGCCATTAACAGCTGCGTAGACCTCGCAGCCCGTCTCCTTAGTTAGAACCTCGAGCATGCTTCCCTTCCTACCGATGACCCTAGGTATTCTGGTGGGGGAGATCTCGATGACCTTGCCCTCCACTATGCGTCCAAGGCCCTGGCCCTGAACGCTTAGGAGGGGGTTCCTCGTCCTATCAAACGCGACGACCTTCGCTTTTATATAGTCGCCCACGTTCAGGTACCTGCTGAGTTCGTCCAACTGGGGGTTGAAGGGTCTACCTAGGAGATCCTGGACGTTGAGCACTGCAGTGTAGGGGGAGTTTATGTCAACAAACCAGTTAGTTACCCCGACCCCCGATATGAGGCCTATAACTATATCGCCTGGCTTTGGTATGTATACGCCCTCGAGTGGTATGAAGACCTCCCTCTCGTCCCTCTTATCGAGAAGGCCCGCCACCGCTGCCCTAACAGAGCCTTGCTCGTCCCGATAGACGTATGGCTCCTTAGCATCTACGTTGGAGCCTAGAATCTCTCCTGGTAGCACGAGTCTCCTCTTTTGATCGCTCATCTACTTCACCACCCTCACGCTTACCTGCGCTGCACCCCTCGTGAGTTTCTGCAGAGTATTAACCACGTCTACCTGCGCTCCAGCGGGTATCTCTAGCTCTATTAGCAGGGAGCCGTCGCTTAGCCAGTCAGCCTTCTTCACTTCGCCAAGCCTCGTTAACTCCCTATAGATCCTACCGGAGTATTCTGGTGGTATTCTAGCCTGTACAACCGCCCTGGCGAGCCTTATAGGCATGACTCTAGCTAGTTTCTTCACTATCTCCACAGCCTGGGCCTCCGCGGGCTTGTAGAGATCCACGCCTATACGCAACTCCTCCATAGCAGCTTCGATCCTCGACTCTGGTATGGGCTTCCCCGTCTTGGGGTCGATGGCGTTCCTAGCTATGTAGGCGATTATCTTTCTCCTCTTAGCCTCCAGCATGCGCCTACGCTGTTCCTCCGTTAGCTGTATCTCGCCCTCCCTCAATATCTTCTCTGCTATCTTCCTCACGTCGTCTGTGCCGAATGCTTTCTTTAAGCTCTCAGGGCTTGCCCTAAGGCCTTTCCTAACATCCCTGTAAATAGTGTCCGTCCACAGAACGTCGTCAAGGTCTATCTTCTCCCCCTCCCGGTACCTGAAGGCTTCCTCAGGCCTAACTAGTATCTCGAACTTCTGCCCCTTAATAGTGATCCAGGCGATCACATACTCATGTTTGCGGGTCAACTCCAAGCACCGAGGAGAGAGGGGTGGGGGAAGGCTAAATGCTACTCTAGCTGGGGGGCCACCTTGTTGACTAGCTCCCTCAGCTCCTCCTTGCTCAACTTCCTGAAGTAGGGCTTTGCTCTTTCGATTACGGCTATCTCCATCATATCATGCATTTCCTTTAATATATCCTCCTTCTTCTCCTTGCCACTCCCCAGTCTTACACGCAGGAGCGCCTCCACAATTAGTTGGAGCGCCTCCTCGAGCGTCATGTCTCTCCTGTACTTCTTTTCGAAGAGCGAGTGCACGGTCTCCTCCCCCATGCCGACTGCTACAGCGTAGAAGCTGAAGTACTGGCCACCGGGCTCCGTGCGGAAGAGCCTTGTCTTGCCCTCATCTACACCCCCAACTATCAGGGAGACCCCGAAGGGCCTTACGCCGCCGTGCTGTGTGTATGCCTGCTTCAAGTCTGCCACGGCCCGCACAACGTATTCCACGGCGGCGGGCTCTCCGTAGACAAGCCTATGTCTCACTGCTACTAAGCGTATATAGTCTATGAGGACCCTCCCGTCGCCGCCTATCCCAGCGAAAGTGGCCCCGATGTGGTCGTCGATCTTGTATATCTTCTCCATACCATCGAGGTCGAGGAACGAGGAGAACCTCCTCTTCTCAGCCGCTAGTATAACGTAGTCATCCGTTCTTACGCCAAGGCTAGTCCACCCCTGCCTCACCGCCTCGCTTGCATAGAGGACCTGGTAAAGGCGCCCCTCGGGTGAGAACATCGTTATAGCTCTATCGTAGGCAGCCGCCGTGGGACCCGGGAAGGACACTGCTTCACCGCCCCCTGCGCTAGGGAGCAGCAATGCGGCGGTTTAAATCTCGTGGCGCTACTACACCGCGTGGCCTAGGCCTGTGAGGAGGAGACCGACCCCGGACTGATGGATGACCGAATCTTCTCTCAGCCGAGGCCCTAGGGGATGATGACGCCGTCCCAGGCGGAAAGGTGAAGTGCTCACGACAGTCTGACCCTGATTTAGGCCTAGTAATAAGGGGCTAGGAGCCCAGAGGAGTACGATAGAGAACACGCAAGGAACCCGGAGCTGCGGCGAGTCTAAGTCGAGGGTTAGAGCAATGACTGGAGAGTGGTGGGCCTGTCTAGCGATTGCCCTAGCGGCGGGCCTAGCCGGGGGAGCGGCCGGGGGCATGCTCTACTCCCGCAAGAGGCTGAGAGGTATTAGAGCTATCGTAGATGCCCTCTTAAACGGGGTTGCCAGGGAGAGGGAGCTGGTTAGGCTCCGGAGGAAGCTCTCCTCAAAGCCTAGGAGGCGCTATGTAGTGTTTGAGGCTTTACCCGGAGGTTTCAGGGAAGAAGAGGTCAGAGAGGCGTTGAAGTTGTCTTTTGAGAGGCTCTCCGGAGCCCTTGGCATTGCCCTATCCAATGTGAACCTGGTATACTTCGACGAGAGGACTTCCCGTGGGATCCTCCGTGTGCGTAGTGAGTACAAGTCGCTAGCCCTAGCCGCACTAGCCCTTACGCGCAACGTTGGTGGGAGGAGGGCGCTACTCGTCCCCCTCGCCACAACTGGAACCCTTAAGAGGGCTAGGAGACTCCTCGAGCCACGCTAGCCCCTTGACGCCGCCGCCACTATCTTTATGACGTCATCATCCTTAAGGACATAGTTCTCCCCCACCCTCTGCTTGGTTAAGGCGTTTATCGCGTAGAGGAATGTCCTCCCTAGATCGGTGTGTATCTTATAGGCTAACTCCCTAGCAGTGGTTCCACGAGGCACCAACAGTACATCTGGAAGCACCCTCCCTTGCTTGTCGGTAAACTTGTTTGGATCCTCTACCGGGTAGACTGCTATCATATCAAGAACCTCTAGGACGGCTTTGTTAATTGCCTGCTGAACCCCTGTGGAGCCCCACCTCTCAAGTACCCTATTCCTAATGAGGTCGAGAACCGCCCTCTCGCGAGGGGAGAGCCTGGATTCGTCTACAACCTCGAATGAGGGGTCTCCAGGCTTGTATTTCACGAGACCCGCCTTCGCCGCCCTCCTCAGGGCGAGCTCTGCTGCGGCACTCGTCGGGATCACGGGGTAGTTGGGAAACCTCCTCCTAAGACTCTTAATGCCGTCCTCGGCTTCGGGTATGTCCACCTTATTAGCCACTATAACTATAGGCTTAGCAGTTTCTCGTAGCACCCTTGTGAACGTTCTTAATTCGTCTACGCTCCACCTGCTTAGAGGCTTATCCGATAAACCCGCCTTTTCTAAGGCCTCTACCACGTGTTTCTTCCTCACACTAAGCCCCGACATCCTCTCAGCGATCGCGCCGGCCACATCTAGAACCCCACCCGTATCAACGTATTTCGCAAAGCGATCCCAGTCCTTCGATATTATGGAGAACATCCACTCGTCAATCTCCCGCAGCATCTGTTCTACCTCGTCAGCAGGGTCATAGGCGCCTGGTTTTACCGGGTTTCCATCGGGGTCAGTGGAGCCGCTCGCATCCACCACTAGAAGAAGGACATCAGCCTTCCTGAGGTCGTCTAAGAATTTATTGCCTAGCCCCCGCCCCTTATGCGCCCCCGGAACTAGGCCTGCCACATCCATCATTTTAACCGGGATCATCCTATCCCCATCGAGGCACACACTATTCGAGGCATCGCATCTCGGTAGACCAAGTTTCACGTGTACACACTTCTTCCTAACGTAGCCCACACCTATGTTGGGCTCTATTGTAGTGAATGGCCTATTCTCGATGGCGACGCTCAGCTCTGTAGCTGCAGAGAAGAAAGTCGACTTCCCAACGTTTGTCTTGCCAACAACGCCTACTAGTATGTTGCTAGCCTCCAAAGGTCCCCACCCCACAGAGCCAGAGGCAGCAATGATTAATACCCTCGCGGAGCCAGGATGCCTGCTAGGTGTCTGGAGGTAAGGGGTCGGTAGGCATGGCTAAGAGCCTCTACCACTACATAGCCCTACAGTGGAAACGCCCCTACGAGGGTGATCACGGCAGGCTCATGAGAGAGAGGCTCGTTGAATGGAGGAGGCAACCCGCTATTGTAAGGGTTGAGAAGCCTACAAGACTTGATAGGGCCAGAGAACTCGGCTACAAGGCTAAGCAGGGAGTTATAGTGGTAAGAGTACGCGTGAGAAAAGGCGGCCGCAGAAAGCCGAGGCCCAACAAGGGTAGGAGACCCAAGAGGATGGGCGTCTACGGCTTCGCTCCGGCCAAGGGCCTACAGGTTATGGCTGAGGAGAGGGCGCAGAGGAAGTACCCCAACATGGTTGTGCTTGGAAGCTACTACGTCGGCGAGGACGGGCTTTACAAGTGGTACGAGGTAATAATGGTTGATCCGCATCACCCCGCCATAAAGAACGACCCAGAACTAAAGTGGGTCTCGACTGGGAAGCACAAGTGCAGGCCCTGCAGAGGCCTCACCCCAGCAGGCAGGAGGGCCAGAGGCCTCAGAGCGTTCAGGGGCCTGAAGGGCACCCATAAGTACAAGTGGAAGAAGAAGGCTAAGGAGAGGAGGCTGAGGAAGAGGCACGAGGCCAGCAGAGGCGCTAGGCTCATAGCTCCCGATGAGATAAGAGAGAAGTACCACAAAGGAGATCTAGCCTAAACCAGCATCCCCCTCCTCACCCTTCACAGACCTCAATCAATAACTCTGCTATACCCCCAACCTTGATGGGGGTGCCCCGCATGAGTGGGGTCCATGAAATTAGGGCTCAGGTATTCGTCCATGCAACAGAGGACAAGGAGAGGGTCATGAAGGCACTTATGGAGCTTTTCCCAGAGGATGTAAGGGAGAGCGTGACGGTAGAGGAGGAGGTACTAGAGGGGCATTACGGGAACCCCATAATTAAGATAGTAGCCAGAGTTAAAGGTGAGCACGCGCGGAGGACACTCAACTATATACTTTCTAGGCTAAGCAATGTAGACATAAACGCTATGAGCAACACGTTGGAGGATAGAGTTGATAAGGAAGGCACATTATACTTCAGGCTAAGCAAGCAGGAGGCCTACCTGGGATCTCTAACCTTGTATGAGGCAGACGACGTGATAAGGATCAGCGTCCACTTCGAAGGTAATAGAAGTAAGGCGTTGAAGGAGTACAGGAAAATCCTAGGGGCGGGAGAGCTTTGAGTATATACTCTGACTTGTCCGTCATCCCGGAGAGTGCGGATGACCTGAAGTCTATAGTAACGACGGCCAAGATGATGAGATTGAAAATCCTGGGCGTGCCGTGGAGCCTCGTTAGGGAGCCCACATGTAGTGAAGGCGTACTCCTACTGCCGAGGCACGCAGTGAAGGCATCGACGCGTCGGGAGGCGCGAAAGGGCTTGGACAACGCGCCTAAGGAGGCTCTTGTGGTAGTTGAAGCACTTGAAACTGATGCAGCGAGGTATGCTGCGGTCAACAAGAGGGTGGACGTGCTGAGGATCCCACCAGACAAGCCCGGGCTCGTCGATAGAAGCACAGCTAGACTATTTAGAGAAAGGGGCTGGGGCCTCGTGGAGCTAAGCCTCTCAGAGGTTAAGAGGAACCTCGAGGCTCTGAGGCCACTCGCGATAGCTGCTAGGAGGGCTGTAGCATACTCCATACCCTTTACTGTAGTGAGCGACGCGCGAGACTACATGGACCTATGGCACCCACGAGCCGCCGCCGCCCTACTGGAGGTGGTCGGCGTTCCCTGGAAGGAGGCCCTCTCTGCCTTAACGACTTATCCCCTATCATCCATAATGAGAAGGAGCTCGTTTAAGAAGGTGCTTAGATCTTGTTTAGCGCCAAGAACAGGTGCTACGAGCTAGCCCTAAGAACTTCTCATACTCCCTCCTTAGAAGGTCGAGGGATGCACCCGGCAGCCGGACTAGGTCATGCCAAGGCGGGTTGTAGTCCTCCTTGAGGGGCCCCCACATCTCCTCTAGATTAAAGCCTAGCTTGTTGGCAGCGGCCCTTAGAGCCCCGAGGCCTACGCCGCGGAGGCCCCACTCTATAACGAGCCTCTCCACCCCCCAGGAGCCCCTCCCGATAGCGGCCTGGACTCGTGCAAGCTTTAGGTCGTAGAAGTCTACCTCTACACCGATCCTCCGCGCAGTTGCGCGAAGCCTCTTCACTCTCTCCCTGAAATCCCTCTCAGAGGGCACTCCAAGCCATTGGAGTGGGGTGTGGGGCTTTGGTATGAAGGGGTTAACACTAACCCTTAGGACTCCCCCCAGCCTCTTGACGCTCCTAGCAGTATCCTCTATTAAACTCAGCGTCCCCTCGAACGCCTCTCCATCCTCCAGAGGGGCCGGTGTGATTATGTATAACTTAACAGTTCGCACGCCACGCTCAACGGCCTCGGAGGCCACATCGACTACTCTGGAGGGGCTTATCTCCTTATTGAAAGCCCTGGCGATCCTACAACTACCCGTCTCGGGTGCTATGGTGAGCGTCTTCTGTCCCCCTTCTGCTATCAACTCTATTCTACGGGATGTGAGGGTGTCGACCCTGAGGCTCGGCACGCTCACATCCAAGCCTAGCTCCTCCACAGCATAGGAGAGTATACGCTCAGCATGGGGGCTATCGAAGAATGATAAGCTGTAGAAGGACACTTTATTGACGTCGTTCACAGTAACCCCCTCTTCAAGTAGCTCTCTCAGGCGGTTGAAACTCCTATGGCGGAGTGGCCTGAAGACGAAGCCCTCCATACAGAATCTGCAGCCCCTCCCGCAGCCGCGGCTGGTTTCGAGTGGATAAGAATACCCCCACACGGGCTCGACGCCCCGGGGTATGTATATGCGAGTGGGATACCAGGCCTCGTCCAGGTTCTTAGTGTAAACCTTCTCGACCGGCGTGGGGGAGTGTCCTGGCACGAGGAGGCCTGCGTCGGCTAGGGCTCTCAACCTAGAGCTTCTCGACCCCCTCTCTAAGGCGTCTAGTATCGAGTCCAGCAGAGGCTCGGCCTCGCCTATCACAATCGCGTCGGAGAAGCCTAGTGATGTGATAGGGTTAGCCGTTGGGAGAGGCCCTCCCGTAATGACGACGGGATCCCCGGGCCCCCTAGAGGAGGCGTCTGGATTAATCCCGCCCTGTCGGAGGGCCTCCACGACACGGGGTAGATCTAACTCGAAGGTCACACTCACCAGTAGCGCGTCCAGTTCCCTCGGCTGAGGGGAGCCCCTCCCAATACTAGCAAGTCTCCCAT
Organism: Acidilobaceae archaeon; assembly: GCA_026985385.1. Taxonomy (GTDB): domain Archaea; phylum Thermoproteota; class Thermoprotei_A; order Sulfolobales; family Acidilobaceae; genus Calypsonella. Next base: position 16,014 of record JALSQM010000025.1, read on the forward strand.
CCTCGAAATAGTAGACGTAGACCTTAGCGCCCGACTCCTCCAGGTACCCTTTGAGAAGGTGATAGGCTACACTCGAAAGCGTTGCAGCGAGGGGTAGCGGTGAGAGTATACCTATCCTCACCCTACTCATGCCCTCCCCAGCACCTGTAGCGCTCCCCGCTTGCTACGTCTCTCCACACCACGCAGCCAGGCCATATCCATGCGTATGAACCTATCTTCACACCCGGCATTATGGAGACGTTGATCCCCGTCTGAGCGTAGCCACCTATTACGGCCCCGAGCTTCCTGAGGCCTGTATCCATTCTCCTGCCCTTAACGGTCATCTTAACGTTTTTGTGATCAAACCTGAGGTTGGCAGTGATTGTTCCCGCGCCGAGGTTCACACCCTCTCCTATGATACTATCTCCCACGTAGTTTAAATGAGGGGCTTTAGCGGCCTCCAGCAGTATTGAAGCCTTAACCTCCACGGAGAAACCAACCTTCACTCCCCGCAGCAGGGCTGTGTAGGGTCTAACATGCGCTGAGGGCCCCACCTTGGCGTCCTCACCTATGTAGGCTGGCCCCTCTATGACGGTGAATGGACCCACGTATGCCCCCCTAGCTACGTAGACGGGGCCGCTAAGGATCGCGGTTGGGTGTACCTCGCCTTCCACCCTAGCAGTTAACTCGCGTTCTAGGGCGTCGCGGGTTGCAAGTAGGTAGTCCCAAGGCCTTCCAACGTCCCGCCAGGGCCCCTCTCGAACCGTTATGTAGTTCAACCCGCCCTCTGACGCCATTAGGTTGAGTAGATCGGTCAGCTCCAACTCGCCCCGCGGTGAGGGTCTGAGACTCTTTAGATGCTTCAGGTACTCACTGGGTATGGCGTAGATGCCCGCCAGAGCCAGGTTTGAGGGGGCCTTGTCCGGTTGAGGCTTCTCCACGAAGCCTCTAACCACGCCATCGTCATCCACTATAGCTACGCCATACTGACTTGCATCGGCTACCTCTGCT
>JALSQM010000026.1 GCA_026985385.1 Acidilobaceae archaeon
GGTGTAGCTCCCCTCGAAGTAGGCAGCCGCACCACTCCTAGGCCCTATAACGTATGCAGCCGCACCACTCGAGGCGGTGAACTCGAGTACATCACCCGGGTTCGCCTGGGCGGTGTCACTGCCTATCACGAGCCCGTACCTCACCAGGCCGGAGGCCACCATCCCTATGAGGGCCCTCATACCCTCACTAGCGGCTCTGCAAGCGAACTCGAGGTCGCTCGCCATGGTCTTCGGGGTTATGCCGAGGGCCTCAGCTATTATCGTGGCACTCGGCTTCACAGCGTAAGGCTTCGACTCCGTGCCGAAGAATACGGCCTCGACCTCGGAGGGTTCTACCCCAGCCCTCCTCAAGGCGTTCCTAGCAGCCTCATACCCCATCGTGACCGAGTCCTCGTCCGGGCCTGCCACAGCCTTCTCCTTCATGCCGAGGCCCTCGGCCTGCTGGGGGGGCCAACCCCATACCCGTGCTATCTCACTCATGGGGAGCCTATAGCGGGGCACGTAGGCGCCCCATCCGTGTATGCCCGCGGACTCCTCGGGTCTCGCCACAGCACAAGCGCCCCCAAAGCCTCGACGGCTCCCCTAGGCGCTATCCCTTAAAATGCGTTAGACACTAAGCACAAGCATTTTCGACTATAGCCTAAGGAGCCCTCTCGGCCCCTCGCTGGGAGAGCTATTCACACCCCGGCGGGGGGAGACACCAGGCTCTAAAGGGGGGATGGGGGCTGGAGGGTGGTAGAAGGGGTGTAGGGTCTACGTGGAGAGCAGGTTGACCACGCTGCTCGAGGCACTAATAGTCGTGGCGGCCTTCACCTTGGCGGCCATACCCCTACCCCTCGCTAAGCCCTACCTGGCACTCATAGACCCGGCCCACGGGGTCGCATCCTCGGCTAAGCTAGCGGTTCCCCGTACGGCTAGGATCCTGGTACCAGACGTCCCGGGCTCCGCCGTCGTGGCATTCGACCGGTGGGGCGTCCCCCACATCTACGCTACGACAGATGAAGCAGGCTTCTACGCCCTAGGCTGGGTTGAAGCCAGCCTGAGGCTCTTCCAGATGGACGTCTTCCGGAGGATAGTTGAAGGCAGGCTGGCGGAGCTCATAGGGCCCCGAGGCCTGCCCAGCGATAAGTCTATCGTGGAGCTAGGCATACCCGAGGCCGTTAGGAAGCAGGCTGAGGCCTCACTGAGGGATCCCGCCCTCAAGCAGATGAACGCGCTCATACACTACTTCATCCTCGGGATAAACGATTACATAGACTATATTAGGGATAAGAACCTCCTGCCGCCCGAGTACCGGCTACTAGGGCGTGTGCCCGAGAAATGGAACTACACGGACGTCTACGCCGTGTCTAAGCTACCCGCCCTACTCTACTCCCTAACCCCCACTGATCTAATATTAGAGAATCTAAGTGAGAGGCTGGGCCTCGAGGTGCTCTCAAAACTCCTCTCCCCGGGCTCCGGGCCGTTCACAGCCAACTGCAACGAATCCAGGCGTTGGAGCCCCGGGCCCCAGCCCCTCGAGGGCGTCAAGCCCAGCGGCCGCGGGGAGCCCCCGAGCCCCCGGGCCGCGTTAGCAGCCCTAGAGGGGCTCCGCTCCACCCTCATGGAGCTCACTGGGGGTGTACCCGCGAGCACGGCGTTCGCCGTGAAGCCGGCCTTCACGCGGGATCACGCGGCTCTGCTGTCGGTAGATCTGCACGGCTCCCTCACGGCGCCGCCGATGTGGATGATAGTCCACCTCATGACCCCGAGCTTTCAGGTGGCCGGACTACTCCTGCCCGGCACGCCGTTCGTGTTCGAGGGCAGGAACGCCCGCGTGGCTTGGGCCTTAACGGCGTCTAGGGCCGACCAACTCGACTTCTACTACTACAAGTGGAACGCGGAGGGTGAGTACTACTTTAACGGCACGTGGCACAGGCCTATCGTAGAGAACGTGACCGTGAATGTCTGGGATCCCGTCCACCACAGGATGAGAAGCGTGGAGGTGACTGTAAGGAGGACCCTGCAGGGCCCCCTAATAGGGAGTGGAAACAAGAGCTACGCTGTCGCCTGGACCGGCTTCTACCCCAGCAACGAGTTAGCTTTCCTCTGGAGGCTCAACACGGCCCAAAGCTACAGGGACGCCTTGAGGGCCCAGGTGACCGCGGGCACCCCCCTATTCAACCTCGTCGTGGTAGATGTTGGGGGCCACATAGCGTGGAGCCCCGTGGGCCTGCTGCCGATACGCTCCCACGAGCCTGTACTCGGGGAGGGTAACACAACCATTGTTAACCGCGGCTTCCTCCCCTTCAACGCCAGCGCCGGCGAGGGCCTCTGGAGGGGCTTCATACCCAAACCCAGCCTCAGAGTTGTCGTGGACCCGCGCAGGCCCTTCATAGCCGTGGCGGGTAACCCGCCCTACGAGGGGGAGTGCCGGTATCCCGGGGGGATCATATACTACGGCTACGACTACACAACCTACAGGGCCAACAGGCTAGTCGAGGACCTGCGCAGGGACATATCCAAGCCCCTTGGAATAAGTGTTAGCGATGCAGAGGCAATACTAACTGATGACTTCGACGGATTACTCCTAAACATCACTAGAGGCCTCGTGGTCCTCGCCTCAAGAGTTACGGCGGGCCTCTCCCCCGAGGAGTCGAAGCTCCTAGAGGAGCTGGCGTCGTGGAGGGGAGGGACGGATGTGGGTAGGGGTAGCTATAAGCAGTCGCTAGCCCTCGTTTGGGCGAGCCTATTCACTGAGAGACTCTGGGAGGGTCTCATAGGAGTCAACGCCTCTAACTACCCCGACGCCGTGGGTCTCCTGGCTGAATACACTGCAAGGCTCGTCTACGCCTACCTCCGGGGGGAGCCCTGGGCCCTCAATGTAACTCAGAGGGGCTACATGGAGGAGCTCGCAGCCGACACCTTTGAGGAGGCGGTTAACATACTAAAATCCTACTTCCACGGGGGCACCGTGGAGTCGTGGGATTACGGGGAACTACACTATTACAGGCCGTCCGGAATCCTACACGCTGGCCTCCCGGGATTCTCGCTGCCCAGGAGAGCCGCCCCCGGGGGCCTGGGAAGCATCCTCATGGCCCAGCCGGCGAGGCCCACGCCGACCCTCGGGGCTCCAGTGGAGGTGGGCTCGATAGCGAGGCTGGTAGTAGATATGGGCTCCTTTAACCTCAGCGTCTCGATAGCCGGCGGCGAGAGCGGTATACCATTTAGTAGGCACTACTCCGACATCTACGAGATCTGGTGTAGGGGGGAATACGTGGAGCTCAACATGGCTACGGGGCCGGCCTCGATCAAGGCTGAGGCCAGGATCTACGTCAACTCGTGGGGTGTGGGCGGTGGCACGTGAAAGGCCCCCGCGGGGACTGGCGTTTGCCGCAGCGCTGCTGCTCTACCCAACAATACTCTACGTGCTTAATGGCCCACTGAACCTCTACGCTGCCTCCCTGGCCGCCGGGCTGGCCGGGGCCCTGGCGTTCTCGGCGCTCGACGCAGCGGTCGAGGTAGGGCTCGCGGGTCTCCTCGGGTACCTCATAGTACTCGCCCTCGACCACGTGCCCGGCTATCTATGGGGCTACGCGAGGATCGTCGGGGCAACCGCCGTGGTAATAGGCCTCTCATTCAGCTTCCTCTTGCCTGGAGGGGTGGCCGTGCTTGCCTGGCACGCTGGAAGGCGCCTGCGAGGGCGGGGCGCTCGTGGTTAAGCTGAGCGGCTCTCTAGTATACCCACCTAGACCCGGCTACCTCGCGGGCCTAAGGGAGGTCCTAGCCGGGCTAGCGGGGACCTGTAAGGTAGGCCTGGTCGTCGGGGGCGGCTCCCTCGCCAGGGATATTATAGGTGCTCTCAGGGAGATGGGGCTCCCAGAGTCCCTACTGGATCTCGCGGGCATCGAGGCCTCCAGACTCAACGGGTTCACCGTGGCGCTAGCCCTTAGAGGCCTCGCGCCACCCAGGATCCCGACTACCATAGAGGAGGCTTTAGAGGAGCTCTCGAGGTACCCCATAGTAGTCCTCGGGGGGCTCCAGCCCGGTCAGAGCACGAACGCCGTCGCCGCGGCGCTTGCCGAGGCCATGGAGGCTAGGATCCTGCTCAACATGCTCAAGGGGGTCGATGGGGTCTACACACCCTACCCCGGGGCGCCGGGGGCTAGGAGGCTTGAGAGGCTGAACTACGGCGAGTTGGAGTCGATAATATCGAGTATGAAGCAGACCGCCGGGGCCTACACCCTCTTCGACAACGTCGCCCTCAGGATAGCCGAGAGAAGCTCCATACGGATAATCTTCGCAGACGGTAGTAGGCCGGAGAACATAGTTAGAGCCCTCAAGGGCGAGGTGCCTAGAACCATCGTGTCCCCCTAGCGCCTAGGGGGAGGCTGGGGGCTCGAGGGGCTTCAACTGCTTCACCCCAAGGGCCCTGCGGAGGCGCTCCCTCTCCTCGGCCCTTCTCAGGAAGTAGACTCC
>JALSQM010000027.1 GCA_026985385.1 Acidilobaceae archaeon
AGTCCGAATATGCTGAGGAGCCCGGCGGTTGCGAGTAGGATCCCAGGTATTCCCACTGTGTACTTCGCAAACCGCGGATCCATGACTGCCTTCTTGAGGTATCTCGCGACGAGCATGTAGCTGGTCTCTATGCCGAGGTGCTGCTCTACCACGACCCTCTTAATCCCTATGACCTCCACGTATTCCCTCATGAGCTCAGCTATTGTCATATCGTACTCGCTATCCGTAACTAGTATGGCCTTCACGGGGCCGCCCAGCTCCGAGAGTATGCTCGAGAGCTGCGATAGAACCCTCTGCTGGCCGAGGAATAGGTTCGTCGGGTGGCCCGCGAGAACTGCTATTTCAACGTTGAGGCCCAGGCCCCTGAGACCCCTATAGAGGCTGAGCCCAGCGAACATGGTGTTCACATCCGAGTCCTCGGGCCTGGCGATGGCGAATTCCACTGCGGCCTCGAGAACCCTCTCGTAGCCCACTATGGGAGACTCTATCCCCGCCCTCGAGAGGTCGTCGTCTATATCCACGACTACGATTAGAGCCTTGGAGTCTCCTATCCTCCTCTTCAGTACTTCGTAGTCCGGCTCTCCGCCGATGAACTCGCTAGACTCCATGCAGGGCCCAGCTCCCAAATATGGGAGAGGGCCCAGCGCCTAAAACAGGTTGGGCTATCCCTTGCCGAGTATCTCGTCGAACTCGCCGTAGAGTATCCTGAGCTCCTGGAGGCTGAGCGGCTCCCCCCTCTTGTACTTCTCCATTACCTCCCTCCTCTTCCTCTCCAGCTCCTCTAGGGACATCCTATACTGCCTAGCCAGCTTCAGCTCCCTCAGTCTGACCATGATCTCCCTGTAGACAGTGTATAGGAGGTCTAGCTGCTTGGATAGATCGTCTAGGATTGCGCTTCTCTCGTTTATCTCGGAGCTTAGGGAGTCTATCTTCTTGTTGTACTCCTCTATCCTCTCGACGAGGCTTTGAATCTCCCTCTTAACCTCACCTATGGCCTCCCGTATCTCGTTTATCCTCTGGGTTAGATCCCTACTCCTAAGCCTCAGAGCCTTCAACTCCGCCTCCAGCTCCATTATCGAGAGAACCTGCTGCTTCGCCTTCCTAACCCTCTCTATGAGCTCCTCCAGCCTGCTTATCTCCTCAACAATCCTCCTCTCGGCCTCTGGCGGTAGGACGCTAGTCATCTGCTTCCACTCCAGCTCCTCCAGCCTCCTCTGGAGCCTCCTCAGGGATAGCTTGGCTAGGTCGCCCTCCTTCTCGGCGAGCTTCCTGGCTAGCTCCAGCTGCTCCCTCTTCTTCTCCAGCTCCTCCCTAACCTTGTCCCTCTCACTCTTGAGTTGGCGGAGCTGCTCCATCAATTCGTTCCTGCGCCTGCGCACCTCCTGGAGTCTGGCGGTTAGCTGCCTCTTCTCCTCTATCAGCTGCCTCCTCTGCGCCCTCAGCTTCCTGTTCTCCTCCACGAGCTGCCTCCTCTGAGTCTTCACCGACACTATCCTCTCCCTATACTCGTCCGCTAGCTTGAGTAGGTCGTCCTCACTCATGTTCTTGATCTTCTCTATGATTTCACGGACCTCCTCTGGGAGGGCCTCTTCAGGCTTAGCGCTCTCCTGGCTCAAGCCTTACCACCCGGGGCCACAATGACTCTCGCATCGGCTACAGCCGCGCCCCTCTCGTACGCCATCACGGGGTTCAAGTCCAGCTCTCGCACCTGGGGGAGGTCAAGCATCAGTCGGGCAATTTTTAAGATTACCCCTGCCAGGGCCTCCCTATCTCGGGGCGGCATCCCCCTATAGCCTTCAAGGAGCCTACTACCCCTTATCTCTGAGAGCATCTCGTATGCATCGCAGGGTGTTAGCGGTGCTATCCTTATGGAGACGTCCCTTAGGACCTCGACGAGGACCCCGCCGAGGCCGAAGACTATCACTGGGCCGAAGGTGGGATCCCTCCTAGCACCGACTATGACCTCTAGCCCCTCGGGCACCATGCTCTGGTAGAGCACCCCGTAGAAGCGGGCGTTGGGCGCGTGCTCGTTTAGGTTTCTCCTTATCTCGTTGAAGGCCCTCTCGGCCCCCACGCTACTCGTTATACCTAGGATTACCCCGCCCACGTCGCTCTTATGGATCACGTCGGGGCTCACTACCTTAGCCACGGCTGGCGCGCCCACCTCCTCAAAGCACTTGGGCGCCTCGCCCGGCTCCCTCGCCAGGCAGTACCTGGGCACTGGGAGCCCGTAGAGGCTGAGCAGGTGGAACGCCTCGTGCTCCAATAGCTTGCCACCACCCCTCCTCGAGGCCTCCTCGACGATCCTCCTAGCCTCCTCGAGGGACTCGGGGCTGGGTGGGGGTGCCAGTCTTTCAACCGGGATACTGCAGGCCAGCCCCTCCCAGCGGCACTTTGTACACCAGGCGAGGGCGTATAGGGCGTTGGCCGCTCTGTCGGGGAAGTCGTAGACTGGTATCCCCCTGTTCTCGAGGTACTCCCTCATCCTCTTAGCGTACTCCGAGCCTATTGTGACCGCCACTATCGGCTTATCCCTGTGGCTCCACGCGGCGTCGGCTATGATGTCGGCCACCCTCTCATGCATGGTGGGGGGCTGCATGAGGGCTAGGACCATGAGCATGTCGACCTCGCCGCTCTCCACCACTATTTTGAGTGCCTTCTCGAAGTCCTCTGGCGTGGCGTCGCCCGTTAGGTCGACGGGGTTGCCAACGGCTACCCTCTCGGGGAACACGCTGCGCAGCCTCTCCCTCAGGGCATCGCTGAACCTAGGCACCTTGAGTCCGAGCTCCGCCAGCCTGTCAGCCGCTATAACGCCGGGGCCCCCGGCGTTCGTGATTATCCCGACCCTGGTGCCCTTGGGAGGGGTTAGCCTAACGAGGGCCTTCGCCATGTCGAAGAGCTTTATGGGCTCATCCACCTCTATTATCCTAGCTTGTTTGAAGGCCGCCCTATACACTTCATAGTCACCCGCTAGGGCTGCGGTGTGGCTGGCAGCAGCGGCGGCGCCAGCCGATGTCCTACCAGCCTTCAATGCTATGACCGCCTTCCCAGCCTCGACGACCCTCCTGGCAGCTTCTATGAACTCCCTACCCCTACCCGGGTTTACTCCCTCGAGGTACATTATGACAGCTCTCACATGCTCATCCTCTGCAAAGTAGTTAAGGAGGTCTACCTCGTCAACGTCTATCTTATTCCCGAAGTTCACAGCCTTGCTTATACCTATGCCCTCCTCGGCCGCCCAGTCCATCACGCTCGCGAGGAACGCCCCACTCTGGCTTATGATAGCTATCGGCCCCTTATGGGGCCTCTTCATCCTATCCCTGGGGAGGAAGAATGTGTCGACCCCAGATAGCGCGTTGTAGACGCCTATGCAGTTCGGGCCTATAAGCCTCATCTTATACCTCCTAACTATCTCGACTAGCTGCTCCTGCAGGCGCCTACCCCTCTCACCGGACTCCGCGAAGCCCCCGCTAACGACTATTACCCCTCTAACGCCGATCCTACCCGCCTCCTCCACTATTGGTGGAACCCTCTCAGCCCTAACGGCTATGACCGCGAGGTCGGGGGGCTCGGGTAGCGCTTCGAGTCTTGGGTATGCCTTGAGCCCCATTATCTCCTCGTATTTGGGATTCACGGGGTAGAGCCTCCCCTTGAAGGACTCCCTGAGATTAGACAGTATCGCCCCACCTATGCTGCCGGGCCTCGGCGATGCACCCACGACCGCTATGCTCTCAGGGTAGAAGAAGACGTCTATATCCTCTCGCGGGTGCTTAACTAGTCTTCTCTCCTGCAAAGGATTACAGCCCCCAGCTTACCAGTGGCCATCGGGGGTTAAAGGCGTTGGAATAGCTTATGCCGAGGTCTAAACGGTATAGTCATAGAATATATAATCATCCCCTCCAGCGAGGATTTGCTGGAGCTTGGCGTAGAGCTTGGAGAGGCTATCGGGGTCGTGGATGCTGACGGGTATAACCTCCCCTATGAAGCCCGAGACGTAGAGTGCGTCTGAGAGGCTCCTCGCGAGGTTCCTCACGAAGTCGTCTACGTTATCCATCGAGGCTATGAGGCCCGAGAGGAAGCCCTCCTCGCCCAGTCTCGGGATAACCTCCTCTATAACCTCCTCCCTCAGGAGATCGGATTTACTCACAACGTTAACCTGGGGTAGCTGCAGTCTAACCGCCACGCTCGATGCGAGTGTCAGTATTGAAACCATCCCTATGGGCTCCTCGAAGAACACCGCGTCCATGAGGAACACAGTCGCCGCCGGGCTATCGCCTATAACAGCCCTCAAGACAACGGGGCCCCCAACCCTGTATGCGAACAGCTCCAGCTGACCCGGAGTATCTATTATGACGTAGTCAGCGTTTATATCAGAGATCTTATCCCTGATCTCGGACACGTACTTGAACGACGTATCCACAGCAGCTATGAGCGCGCCATTAGGCCCCAAACCCTCCTCCATGAACTCGTCCACAGTGACGAAATCCCTGATATCGACCTCCGGCTCGTAGGGGAGCTTCTCGGCCGCAGGGTCGTAGTTGACTCTAGCAACGCTAGGCCCGTAGGACTCAATGGTATCCGCGAGCTCGGCGGTTAGCGTCGACTTACCACTGCCGGCAGGCCCTACCAGGACTATGAACCTCAAGCCACGGCACCCACCTAAGGCTAGCTGGGGGTGAGCCGGGAGTGACCCGCCCCGTGCACATGTAGCCCCGCCTACACGGGGTCGCTTCGCACGGGACCGGGGTCCTCGCCCTCCAGCGGGTCGCGGAGCCTAATAGGCGTGATGCCCAGAGCCTACCAGTCTAAGGACCGGTAGGCCTCGGGGGGATCCCCAGGGGCGGAAGCTGACCTCACAGCCCCCGGGACCGGCTCGGTGCTGGAACGCTCGGCCATCTCCCCCGAGGGCTCCACCACCCTTGGAGGCGTTAATTTTGCGTGGCGCTCGCGCAGGGGGCTATTTGCCTCGTAGCTCCTCCCTGGCGGTCCTCATTTCCTTCATAGTCCTCCATAGGGAGGGCTGTATCCATAGTATCCAAGCCGGTATCTTCTTTATGAACTCGTATGCCTCCTCCCAGCTCTCGAGCCCCAGCTCTGCCGCCAGCTGCTCTAGGCTCATCTCGGTCTTCACGTACTTCTGAAGGATTTCTAGCACCTCCTCGTCTATGATTATCTCCTTATCGCCGACTCTAACCTTGTAAACCCTCTCCTCAGCCAATAACCAGCACCCCCAGGTAAGGGCGGGTGCTACTGGTAGCCTCTAAAAATCTAACCTCAAGGAGGTGGTGGGGCCGCCGGGATTTGAACCCGGGACCACCAGCGCCCCAGGCTGGCATCCTAGCCAGGCTAGACGACGGCCCCCCACGGGGGGTGTAGGGGCTTTCTGGGGGTTATAGGTCTGACACTCCCCCCGAGACTCTCGACAATCTTAAGTCGGAACAACATTAACAGATAAACAATTAAATTAAACTTTTAACTAAATTACCTCGCATTAAGGCCTCCTAAGGGTCGATAAGATAATTTAGCTATTTTTATGAGAAAAAGGGGTGCCCGCGCTGCTGTCCTTAGTGTACCACGAATATTAGCAGTATAGCTACGAGGAGCCCGTAGATAGCTATTCCCTCGCCCATAGCCACTATCAGCAGACCCATACCGCTTACTTCCCTCTTCTCAGCGATGGCGCTGATAGCAGCTGCCCCGGCGACTCCGACGGCGTATCCTCCGCCTATTCCTGCAAGGCCTACTGCAAGCCCTGCTCCCAAGGTTTTGCCTAACGCGCCTAGGCCAACCTTACCCGCTTGATCTCCTCCCTGGCCTGCGGCTGAAGCTATAGCGGGGGCGCTGGCTAGAGCTAGGGCCACAGCTAGTATGGCCACACTGGAGAGTATAGCTATAGCCGTTCTCCTGCTGATCGCCACCAAAACCACCCTTTAAGCACCCCACGTAATGGGGTATAAAAGAGTACATCGAGCACGGATAGGGAATAAGTATTTATTATAAAAATAAATTATTAGTTGACTAATTAAATTATGGGACACGCTAGGGTAATCGCAGCGTAATACCTTGAGGTAGCCACCATAGGAGAGTTGGAATTTAAGTGGTATGGGGGCTCTAGAGTTGATTCTGTCGGATCGAGACATAGAGGCGCTCATCAAGGTGGGGGATCTAGTAGTTGAGCCGCTCTTCGACGATACTATTAGGGAGAACGGCCTAGACCTGAGGCTTGGCACTCAGTACTGCCTCCTCCGCAGGAGGAGCGACCTAACGCTGGACCCCAGGGATCCCATGAGCCCCCTAGACTTCTATGATTGTAGCGACTCCGGCGGCGAGGGCATAGTCGTCCCGCCGGGTAGGAGGGTGCTGCTTCACACCCTGGAGTACCTCAGGCTCCCCAGCTACCTTGCTGGCCTGGTTAACCTTAGGAGTACGTGGGCCCGCACGGGCATATACATACCCGCCACCGTCGTGGACGCGGGCTTCGAGGGCCAGCTGACAATCGAGGTCGTGGGGAGCGACTTCCCCGTCAAGCTCTACCCAGGCGAGCGCTTCCTACACCTGGTACTGGTAAGACTCTCAAGCCCGGCAGCCAAGCCCTACAGGGGCCTCTACAAGGGCCAGCGCGGCGTGAGGCTACCGAAGATATTCGAGGGCTCAAGCCGGGTAGCCAGGCACTAGATGTCCCCCATCCCCCGCATTATTTCCCCCCAAGAACCTCTGGGGGGCGGGTGCCTTGGAGGGTGCCGGGTAACGCTATTGAGGTGGGGCCGAGGCGCTGCCTGGGTGTTGACGAGATTGTAGAGGCTGGCCTGGGCAGGTACTCGGTGAGGCCCTCCCCCGAGGCTCTCGAAGCCGTCAGGAGGGCGAGGGGGATCTACCTAGAGGAGGCCCGTAGGAGGCCCCTCTACGGGTACTGCACGGGGCTTGGAGCCCTGCAGGGATCTAGGCAGCCCTGCGGGCCCCGCTACGAGGAGAGGGTTATGGCCGAGCACGCCGCTGGCATGGGCCCCCTTGCCGGCGAGTGGGTTGTGAGGGGCTTTATGGCGGTGTGGATCTCGCAGGCCTCGAGTGGGGGGCACCCTCTCAGGCCGGAGCTTGTGGTGAGGGTATCCAAGGCCCTGGAGGAGGGCTTGGTGCCCCTGGTGCCCCTCTATGGGAGTGTTGGTGCTAGCGGGGATCTGGCGCCTTCCGCGCACGCTCTCCAGTGCATCCTACTCGGGAGGGGTAAGGCCCTGTTTAGGGGGAGGATCGCCGAGTGCTCCGAGGCCCTATCGAGTATCGGGTTGGAGCCACTAGACCTCGAGCCCGGGGAGGCTCTAGCCGCTATTAACAATACCGCGTGGAGCACCGCCCTCACAGCAGCCGCCGTGTGGGCGGGCCTCCGCCTAGTTGAGGCTTCCATCAGCGTGGCTAGGTACACCCTCGAGTCCATACCGTTCAACCCGGAGGAGTTCGGGGCTGGAGCGGAGGCCAAGAAGCACCCGGGCCAGGCGAGGGTGGCCAGGCTACTCCGAGGGGCCAAGCCTGCGGGGAGCCCTGGGAGGCTCCAGGATCCCTATAGTATAAGGTGTATACCCCAAGTGTACGGGGCCTCGCTGGAGGCCCTCGAGTGGGCCGCGAGCGTCGTCGAGAGGGAGGCCTGCTCGCCCACTACCAACCCAGTTATACAGGGGGGCCGGGCCTGGCACGGCTGTAACTTCCACACGGCGTACCTGGCCTTGGCGGCGGAGGCGGTGAAGGCCTCGCTAGTTCAAGTAGCCAACATGGTCTCCTACAGGCTTGAGAGGCTCATGGACTCCAGGATTAATGGGGTCTCAGACTTCCTGGCAGGCGAGGGCAGCAGTGTTGGCGCCATGATAGTGCAGTATAGCGCGGCTGCTATAGCGGCGGAGGCGAGGGCCGAGGCGTTCCCCAGGAGCGCCGAGTGGCTGGCCACGAGCCTGGGCCACGAGGACTCGAACCCCATGACCCCCAACGCCGCCCTCTCGGCCCTGAGGGTCGCGTGGATCCTATCCTGGCTCTTATCGGCGGAGGCGGCGGTCGCATCCATGATAAGGAGGGCGAGGGGCCTCCGGGATCCTCTGGGCGTTGAGGCGTCCCCCGAGGATCCCTCGGGCAGCGTGTATAGGGCTAGGGAGAGGATCCTCCCAGAGGAGCTAAGGGTTATCTTAGATAACACCACGCTACACCTCTGAGTCCCTGGGTGGGGGCTTGCCTAGGGCGACGGTCGAGCTTGGCCCGGGCGAGCAGGCTAGGGTGTTCGGCCCCGCGAGGGTGAGGGTGGTCAGGGGCTCGATAAGCATATTAGGCGCCGAGCTGGGTGCCGGCGAGGAGTTCGAGCTCGGGAAGTATAGGAGCTACTCCCTCACAGCACTCGGGGGCCACGCTGTCGTGGAGGTCTCGCTCGGGGAGGGAGGGAAGCTCGAGGCCCCCGTGGAGGGGGAGTCCCACTACATCGAGTGGCTAAACGTGGCGGACGCCATAGTGGACGAGTCCAGGGGGAGGACCGTTGTAATGGTCGTGGGTCCCGTGGAGGCGGGTAAGACGAGCTTCGCGGCCCTCCAAGCGAATAGGGCTCTAGCCCACTCGATAGTCTCGGCTATAGTCGACGCCGACATAGGCCAGGCCGACATAGGCCCCCCCGGCTTCGTGAGCCTGGCGATACCCTCGTCCTGGGTGGAGTGGCTTAGGAGCCTAGAGCCTGTTAGGATGAAGTTCGTGGGCTCCATAGAGCCCGGCCCCGTCGCAGGCAAGTTAATCGCCTCCACGTCACAGCTAGTCTCCGAGGCGGCTAGGAGGGGCTCTGGGATCATAGTAGTTGACACCGACGGCTGGGTTGAGGGGTGGCAGGCGCTGGAGCTGAAGGCCGACCTCGCATGGGCCCTTGGGGCCGACTACATAGTCGCCATTGGGAGCAACGAGCTAGCCGACTACCTGAGGCGCGCTACGCAGGCTACAGTCTACAGCCTACCCACCCCCAAGGTTAAGGCTGAGAGGAGCAGGAGTGATAGGAGGATCCTGAGGATGGAGAACTATAGAAGATTCCTATCCGCGGTAGAGGTGGAAGTCGACCTCTCCAAGGTCGCGGTCAGGGGTAGTTGCGCCCTCTCAGGCCCGGAGGTAAGCGATGACAGGGTTAGGAGGGAGGTTATCCACAACTTAGGAGTGGAGCCCGTAAGGATAGCCAGGTACCCCGGGGGCCTATGCATAGCCGTGGACTCCAGGGATCCCCCCGATCAGCAGGCCGTTAGAGCGCTCCAGAAGAGGCTTGGAAGCAATGAGGTACTCATAGTCCACACGGGAGGATTCCAGGGTGTCCTCTCAGCGCTGACCACGAGAGACGGCAACGACTACCCGGCCCTCACGAAGGAGGTAGACCTCACCGAGATGAAGGCCGTATTCACCACATGCTGCAACGTGGAGCCTGTAGCCGTTTCCTTCAGCAGGCTAAGGCTAGGAGAGGACTACAGCGAGGTCGGCAGGGGTAGGATCTGGATCTAGAATCCTAGGGGGAGAACTAAAGGTCGCCCACAACAACAGGAACAGGGCGCCCGGTGAGGATCGATGGGCAGCCTGAAACCCGGGGCTCCCCCGGGTTTGTGGGGTACCATTGTAGCGCTGAGGGCGCCCCGTATTCTGGGGTGAATGCGTCTTGGCCAGCGTCTACGCTACGGCGGACATCCATAGTCCAAGGTACCTGCCCCTCTTCAGGGAGGCCCTAGCTAGGCTCGAGGAGGAGCCTTGCCTGCTCCTACTGGCGGGAGACGTGGTTGAGAGGGGTAGAGCCGATATGGTTGAGCCCGTCGTCAAGGCCTTGAGGGAGGAACTCGGCTCGACCAGGGTAATAGCGGTCTACGGTAACGAGGAGTACGAGGAGACCCGGGGGAGGCTGGTCAAGCTGAGTGCTGGTGTTATAGAGTGGCTAGACGACTCAATAGCATACGCTGAATGCGGAGGCGAGAGGATAGCGGTCGTAGGGACCACCGGGGCACTCGATAGGCCTACCCGCTGGCAGAGGAGGCATAGACCCCACCTAGCCAGGGTCTACGCCGAGAGGCCTAAGAGGATAGCAGCCCTCCTAGAGGAGGCTAGGAGACACGCCAATAGGGTGATACTCCTATCACACTACGGCCTCGCCAGAGCGACACTGCGCGGGGAGGATCCCAGGATATGGCCTGAGATGTATAGCAGCGCCATGGAGGACATAGTTAGGAAACTGAAGCCGGACGCCGGCGTCCACGGGCACGCGCACAACGGCACCCCCTACGCTCTAGTCGGGGGAGTCCCCGTCTACAATGTGGCTCTCCCACTAAATAAGAGGATTGTTAAGATCGAGTGGAGGAGAGGGCTAGAGGCATTCCTGTAAACGACTCCTCGCAGGGCTTCAAAGCCCGCCCCTAACAGACCCCCGGATCTCCCTCGACAGGCCGGCTCCCATCATAGTGTTACAGCGTAGTGGTAACGCCTAGTTAAGGTTAGGATGCGTTAGGGATAACATCTATGGGAACCCAGAGATCCCCGGACCCCCCCAGAGCAACCTCTACCTTATAAGCCCGCGTGGCTAAGCACTCCAGCGGCGTGGAGGGCCCGTAGCTCAGCCTGGTAGAGCGGCGGGCTTTTAACCCGTAGGCCGGGTGGGCCGCCTGGCCGCGCGGGCGGAAGTCCCGGGTTCAAATCCCGGCGGGCCCGCCACACAAACACGGGCAAAGGGCTCCTAGGGGCCTCGTACGCTGTGGAGAGCCGTCTGTGACCCTTGGGGATAGGGAGTCTTGGCTGGGGGGCGGAGGCTCATCGACGTAGACTCTAGCCTCTCCCTGGTGGAGGGCCTGCCAGTTATAGTGGATAAGTCTTCCTCCTCGCTGGTGCTAGCTGATATACACCTTGGCTACGAGTCAGCCCTCGCCTCAACGGGCGTGTTCCTGCCTAGGATACAATTGAGAAGCGCTATCAGGCTGCTATCCGAGTCCCTCTCAGCCCTGCCTTGGCCTGCGCGGGTAGTCATAGACGGTGACTTGAAGCATGTATTCGAGAAGCTTACACGCCAGGAGAGGGCGGAGATAGCGCGCCTCGGGAGATGGCTGGCCACTGATAGCAGGGTTAAGGAGGCCATAGTCGTTAGGGGGAATCACGATACCTTCGTAGCGCCCCTCCTGAGGGATCTAGGGATAGAGCTGGTGGAGGACTGCCTCGAACTGGGTAGAGGCGTAGTAGCGGCTCACGGCCATAAAAGGCCGGGCTGCGAGTTTGAGACGCTCATAATAGGCCACGAGCACCCCGCCATACAGGTCGATGTGGGGGGCGCCCGCGTTAAGCTACCCGTCCTACTCGACGTGCCCCTGGACGAGGAGTCCCACGTAATAGTGCTACCTGCAGCTGGAGCATACCAGACCGGCAGGAGTCTAGGGCTCGATAGGGGTGGCTACCTCTCGCCCCTACTTAAAGACGCCGAGAACCTCGGGGACGCTGAAGTATGGGTTGTAGACGAGGAGGCCGGCACCATGAGGCTCGGCCCTTTGAGGTACGTCCTCACCGCCTAGGGGGTCGAGTCGCTCAGCGCTCAGCCTTGGTCGTCATCGCAAGTTGGGGCTCGGTATTCCCAGCCATACATCACCGCCGCTAGTACTGGGGTCTCGTGCACCCATTCTCCTTGAGGATCGTATATATCTTCTCGACGGCCTCGTATACCTCGTTCTCCCGCTTAGCCCCTGTGATGACCATCTTACCGCTGCTGAATATAAGCAGTACGACCCTGGGCTTATCCATCCTATATATCAGGCCCGGGAACTGGTCGGGCTCGTACATGCTACCCGGCAGCACGAATGCGGCCTTCTCGAGGTCCACATTAACGTGGAGGTTAGCCGACGCTACGATGTTCTGTATCTGGATCTTCGGGCGCCCCCGTATCTCTATCCCGTGCTCTTGGAGGTTCTTTAGGAGCCTCTTAACGGCGTAGACTAACTCGTTTATGCTCTTAGTCCCCGTTACCACCATCTTACCCGACTTAAATATCAGGGCTGTAACCCTGGGGTTTCTCATCCTATATATTAGGCCCGGGAACTGGTCAGGGTTATATTCTACGTCAACGATCCTAGCCTCTATCAGGTTCAGATCCAGCCCATGGTCGAGTATGACCGTCGCCACTATATTCTCTATATTGGCCTCCGGCTTCGGCTCCTTCCTCTCGCTCGCCGCCGACTCGGCGGCTGTCGGCTCGCTCATACCCTCGCCCCACCCTTTAAAAGGGGGTAAGACCTATTTAAGGCCTCAAGCTTATTGTTGTGATAGGGGATGAAGAGGCGGGCAGCCATGGAGGATTATTGTGACTGGCCTAGTCTCACTCTGACCCCTCCTAGCCTAACTTGGATTTAGCCAGGAGCAGTATCAGGGCTGTTTTAACGTCGCGGATCTCCCTCCTCGCGAGCATGTCTAGCGCTTCTTCTATGCGCACCTTGAAGGGGGCTAGCACCTCGTCCTCCTCGGGGGACGCCTCGGCCTCTATGGGATCCCATGCCAGGTAGAAGTACATGTACTCGGTGGAGTAGCCCGGCGACACGTAGCCCTCCGCCACGAGCTCCAGCCTATCGGCTATGAGGCCTGTCTCCTCCCTCAGCTCCCTCCTAGCAGTCTCGAGGGGGTCCTCGCCTTCCTCCACGGTTCCAGCTGGCGCCTCTATGATCCACTCCCCCACCGCTGGCCTGTATTGGCGTAGGAGTACGACCTCGCCGCTAGTGTAGAGTGGTAGCACCACCACGGCGTTGGGTGCTTCGACTCGGAATATCCTCTTCCTACCCCTACCGGGCAGCTCCTCCTCGGCGATAACCGCCCTGAAGCGCTTGTACTCGAGCCTCTCGAGGGATCCCCTACCCTCCACGAGCCCCACCCCTGCCTAGGGCCTCGTGGGCCCTTGCTAGGTGGCCCGCGGCTAGGGCGGCGAGTAGGTTTAACTCGCCCGCCAGCACGGTGGCGGCCGTTATCTCTGCCAGCTTGAGGGCGTTCACGCCGGGAGGGTCTCCACCACCAGCCACTCCTAGTATTGAGAGTGCCTCGCGCTGCGTGGGCAGCCGGGTTCCCCCACCCACGGTTCCGACCTCTAGGCTTGGGAGGGTCACGCTTATGTAGAGATCCCCGCCCCGCATCTCGGTCCACGTGTAGCCCATGCTGCTCTCAACGACCTGGGCTACATCCTGGCCTGTGGCTATGAATATCGCCGCGATAATGTTTGCGTAGTGGGCGTTGAAGCTTAGGCTGCACGCGACCGCGCTCCCGAGGAGGTTCTTGGAGAGGTTCACGTAGTGTATAGCCTCCGGGGGGGCCTTCAGGAGCCCCTCGGACACATCCCTCTTTATAATTGACTCGGCCACAACGTACTTGCCCCTACCGAAGAGTTTATTGAGGCAGTTAGGCTTCTTATCAACGCAGAGGTTACCGCTGAGGGCGACGCACTCCATGGGTCCCCCATAGGATCTCTCTATCTCCTTGCAGACCTCGTCGCTCGCTATGGTGGCCATGTTCATCCCCATGGCATCACCCGTCTTGTAGACTAGACGCAGCCAGACCATGTTACCGACTATGAAGGGCTGCACATCAACCAAGACGCCATGCCTGGTCTTCCTCGAGGCGGCCCTCCTCAGGGCCTCTCTATTGCTGTTAACCCACTCCACGAGCTTCACTGCATCCTCCACGCTCGGCGTCCTTATGAGGGGGGCCCTGGCCATGCCGTCCCTTATGACCTTCACTCTAACGCCACCCGAGAGGGTCGCCGCCTTCATCCCCCTGTTGATGCTGGCTACTAGGGCACCCTCAGTTGTGGCTAGGGGCACGTAGTATTCCCCGTTGGCGTAGTCCCCCCTAACGAGTAGGGGGCCGGCGACTGCTAGGGGGATCTGGATCGCGCCTATGGGGTTCTCGATGTTCCTACCGACGAGCTCCTCGAAGTCCAGTATAGTCGATGCTATGGAGGAGAGGCTCACACCAAGCTTCCTCTCGAGGAACAGCCTGCGGGCTAGCGCTGCTAGGTTAGAGTTGCCCAGCTCCCTGTCGAGCCTCGAGATCGTGGTCTCCCCTCTCTCGAGCCTCTCCAGGATCTCCTCTAGAGCCTTCGAGGGGGGTTTCTCGCCCTTACCGGCCACCACCCCCACCTCTAAGTAGTGGGCGGAAGGCGATGCCGTACCTTATTATGCCGGCCTCGCGGTCACTCCTGATGCGCCTCAGAACCGCCTCCACCTCCATGCCGGTCTTGAGATCCCCTGGGTCGACGTCGGTTATCTCAGCTACCACCCTCGCAGCGCCAAGCCTGACGAGTCCCAGCACTATCGGGGCCTTATGCCTCGAACCCTCAGGTACACTGTATAGTATTGTGAAGGACTCGAGGATCCCCCTCTCGGGGAGCCTGACCCTCTCGAGGTCCCTGGAGCCGCAGTAGGGGCAGGCCGGCAGTGGTGGGTAGTGGATGCGGCCACAGGCCCTGCAGCGGGCCGCCTCAAGCCTGTAGAGGGGGCCTCTCACCCTCCAGGTCTCGGGGACGCTTAGATCCATGGACATCTACCTCACCTCCTCCACGAGGACCAGGTGAGTTGAGGAGCCGTCGCCGCTGGCGGCGACGGCCACGCCCCTACGGGCTCCGTCTACCTTAAGACCGGGGAAAGACCCGGAGACCTGCATGGCTACTTCGGCCACCATGTAGACGCCTGTAGCGCCTATGGGGTGGCCCCTGGCCTTGAAGCCTCCCGAGGCGTTGACCACGGGTCCCTCTCCTCCAACAGTGAACCTTCCCTCGGCTGCGTCGACAGCCGCCTTGCCGGGCTGGGATAGGCCCAGCGATTCCGCTAGTATTACCCCTATGCTCGTGAAGGGGTCCCCCAGCTCGACTACGTCCATGTCGCTTATAGTGTAGCCGCTTACCTCACGCATCCTAGCGGCGGTGACGGCGGCAGAGTCCATCTTGAGCGGGTCCTCCGCCATGGTTAATGATGGATAGCCCGCTGCTGAGAGGGCTAGCGCCACCCGGGCTAGGGCTTCGCCACGCGGCTCTCCCTCGATGACTATGGCCGCGGCCCCGTCCCCTATTGGGAAGGAGTCGAGGAGCGTTAGAGGCTCGGCGACGGTGAGGGCTTTAGCCACTGCTTTGGGGTCTATGGCGAACTGGAGCATGGCGTAGGGGTTGTGCTTGCCATGCGCGTGATCCATGGCCGGCCAGTATGATAGCGTCTCCCTGTCAACGCCGTACCTCTCCATGTATAGCCTGGCGAGGAGCCCCGCTAGGCCGGCGTGGCCTATGTCGTAGAGCGCCTGGAGCTCGGCCTCGTAGAGCCTCTGAAGCTCCCTGTAGACCCTCGAGCTGACATAGTCCGTCAGCTTATCGACGCCGACTACGAGAACCCGCGAGGCGGCCCCCGACTTAACCATGCTCCACGCGGCCTCGACCGCCGCTAGGCCGGAGGCGTCGCCGGCCTCCACTGCTAGGGTCTGGGCGCCGCGGAGGCCTAGGGATCCCGCTATATGCCCGGCTAGGTCGAGCTGAGCTGCCCCCCTGTAGCTGGCGGTGGAGGCTACTATCACGGCGTCCACGTCCCTCGAGCCGGAGGACTCTAGTGCCTCGAAGGCCGCTCTAGCGGCTAGGCTCCTTAGACCCTCCCCGAAGTGCCTGCCAACGCGGATCATTCCGATCCCGGTCACGTAGGCTTCCACCATGCCGACGCGCACCCCCGCCTACTTGATGACGTTTATTATGCCGCGGAACTTGGCGTACTCCGCGTAGTCTATCTCCTTCCTCCTCGCCAGGTAGTCGTCGAACTTGGGCGCCGCATCCCTCTTCTCCTCGACGGCATCAGTCACCACTATACTGTAGGCGTCGGAGCCGGCTCCGCTGCCGAAGGGTGCTAGGAGGATCCTCTGTCCCGGCTTTGCCATGTCGAGTACCCTGGTGAGGCCTATGAGGGCGCTGGCGTTGTAGGTGTTGCCTATGAGCGGAGTGACGAGGCCGGGTAAGACCTTCTCCTTGGGTATGCCGAGCCTCTTAGCTATCCTCAGCGGGAACTTACCGTTGGGCTGGTGGAAGACGGCGTAGTCGAAGTCCCCCGGTTTGAGGCCTAGCTCCGCCATCAGGCCCTTAACTGCGTTCTCTATGTGGTGGAAGTATGCCGGCTCCCCCGTGAAGCCCTCCCCGTGGAGCGGATAGGGCTGGTGAGCCCTCCTCCAGAAGTCGGGTGTGTCCGTGACGTAGGTGTAGCTCCCCTCGAAGTAGGCAGCCGCACCACTCCTAGGCCCTATAACGTATGCAGCCGCACCACTCGAGGCGGTGAACTCGAGTACATCACCCGGGTTCGCCTGGGCGGTGTCACTGCCTATTACGAGCCCGTACCTCACCAGGCCGGAGGCCACCATCCCTATGAGGGCCCTCATACCCTCACTAGCGGCTCTGCAAGCGAACTCGAGGTCACTCGCCATGGTCTTCGGGGTTATGCCGAGGGCCTCAGCTATTATCGTGGCACTCGGCTTCACAGCGTAAGGCTTCGACTCCGTGCCGAAGAATACGGCCTCGACCTCGGATGGTTCTACCCCAGCCCTCCTCAAGGCGTTCCTAGCAG
>JALSQM010000028.1 GCA_026985385.1 Acidilobaceae archaeon
GCTGGAGGGGATCCCTGTTCTACGCTCGATTTCCCGGGGATCCCCTCTTCCGAGGAATATGTAGTCGAACACCTCGGGCTCGAGCTGCTCGGCTCTTATACCGTAGGCCTCGGGGTGCTGGGTGTACTTCGCTATGGTGTAGTAGGCCATGTATATCGTCGAGTCGCTCAGGCTCTCCACGACCCACTTAGGATCCCAGGGAAGGGGGGTGCCAAGCTCCCTCTGATGGGTGCACGCCCAGTCCCGGTACCAGTCTATCAGCTCGTGGAAGGTCTCCCTTATGGTTTCGGGGTAAAACCTCATCCTATCAACGGCCTCGTGCGCCAGCTTCTTCCACTCGGGCTTGCTGTAGAGGAGGAACCACTGGTCACTCACTATCTTCACGTGGGTCCTAGCGCCGCAGCGGCAGTAGACCCTCTGCGGTAGCGTGTACACCTCCAGGGCGTCGCCCCTCGATACGAGCCACTTGATTATCTCCTCTTTAGCCTCGCTAACCCTCCTACCAGCCCATTGCCCGGCTGCCTCGGTGAGGACGCCTACGTGGTACTCCTTGCTGTATATCTCCTTGGTCGCCTCCTCGAGCCTCTCCTTCTCCGATTGGCTCTTGATCCCCCTCCTCACAACAGCGTCGCGGGCCGGGATCTCGCTGTAGCCCTCAAGCCTTATCAGGGGCTTGGGCTTGACGCCCTCGACTATGGAGGGGTCTACACCGTACCTCTCGAGTAGCGCCGGGTTCGCCTTGAGCTCCTCCAGGGCTACGTAATCGAAGGGAGCGTGGGCTGGGACACTCATAACGATGCCCGTGCCTAGCTCTGGATCCACGAAGCTGGCTGGCAGTACGGGCACCCACTCTCCTGTGACGGGGTTATACACCCTCCTACCTATCAGGTCGACGGCCTTCACGGAGGATTCGACCTCGACCCTGTGCTTCTGGTCTGAGAGCTCCTCCGCCATGTACCTGTTCAGAACCCACCTCTCCCCGTCTACGAGGGCTATCAGGTACTCGGCGTCGGGGTGCACCCATAGGTTCGTCACGCCGTAGACTGTCTCGGGCCTGAAGGTGAGAGCCGGGTATATGAGGCCGTCCTCGCCGCGGAACTTTATGATGACGGCCCTCTCGGGCCCTATGCCCGCGTACTCGTCAGGCCTATCGTGGTCGCCGACAACCTTCTTCTCCTTCGGGCACCAGACAACTGGGTGCTCCCCCTTACCTATGAGCCCCCTCTCCCTCAGCTTGAGGTACTGCCACTCCACGAACCTGCTGTAGGGTGGGTTGAGGCTTGTCGTGTGGAACTCCCTCCTCCAATCTATACTCAGGCCGTAGCGCTCGAAGTCCCTCCTCCACTCTTTGGTGAAGTACTTCACCCACCACGCTGGGTCGTAGAACTTCTCTATTTCACTCTCCGGCACGCCCATCTCAAGCAGCATCCTGCGGACGCGCTCATCACCCTCCCTAAGCCTCAGGGCCGAGGCGACGATGGGGCCTCCCGTTGCATGCCATCCCTGGGCGAATAGCACGTTGTAGCCTCTCATCCTCTTGTAGCGAGCCGCTATGTCGACCCTTAGGACGGTGAAGGCGCTCCCGAGGTGTGGTAGGGCGTTAACGTAGGGGTAGGGGAATGTGATGAAGAACTTGGGCTTCGAGGGGTCGGGGTCTGCCTCGAAGAGCCTTGCCTCCCTCCACCTCCTCTGCCACTTCTCCTCGATACCCTTCAGCCTCTCCACGAGCCTCCTATCAACGCGGGGGCCCATCACTGGCCTTAGAGCTGCATCTCCACCCGTCAAGCGCTCACCCCCCGAGGACGAGGCTGTAGCTGTGCTTGGCGGCCGCATTGAAAGGCTAACCTAGACGCGGCCTGGCAAGCAAAGGCTTCAGCCACCTCTCGGGGCTAGCGGCCTTAGGATGGGTATATTAGCGTTAACCCTGCCCCCCTAGAAGCCCGTGAGCGTAGATCCTCTTGAGGCCGAGAAGGATCCTTGAGAGGGGTATCTCTACCGGGCAGACGTAGTCGCACCTCCTACAGCCCAGGCATAGCATCGAGAGTCCCGCTGCCGCGTCGACGCCCATAGTTATAGCCGTCCATATGACCCCCATAGGCCCCCCGTAGGCTGGGCCTCCCCAGAGGTTGGCCGTGTGCTGCCAGACGGGGCACTCCCACTGGCATCGGCCGCAGCGGATGCAGCGTAGCTGCTCTCTCAGCAGCTGGTTCCTAGAGGCCTCCAGTCTACCGTTGTCAAGTAGGACTACGTGTAGCTGCAGGGGGCCGTGGGCCCCCCTAACCCTCACGTGCTCTATGTCGGCTGTGGCGCTGGGGCCTGATATCACGTTTATGTAGTTCGGCGGGTAGAGGCCGTCATACGCCGCCTGGACTAGGGCCACCTTAATAGCGTCCATGAGGGTGGGCACTATCTTCTCCACGCCGGCTAGGGCTATGTGTATGGGGGGCAGCCCCGTCACGAGCCTTATGTTGCCCTCATTCTCCACGAGTACTATGGAGCCCGTCTCCGCCGCTATGGCGTTGGCGCCGCTTATGCCGACATCAGCCCTCTCAAACTTCGACCTTAGGAAGGACCTGACCATCCTCACCATATCCTCGGGCCTAGCCCCCTCGGGTACCTCGAACCCCAGCTTCTCCCTGAGGAGCGAGGCGACCCTCTCCCTCGAGAGGTGTATGGCGGGCGCCACGCTGTGCATGGGCTTCCCGCCCTCCAGCTGTATTAGGAGCTGGCCTAGATCGGTCTCCCAGACCTCGTTTCCGAGGCTCTCCAGGTACTCCCTTAACCCTATCTCCTCCGCAGTCATGCTCTTAGACATTACGACTAGCTTCCCCCTGCCGACGATTCTCCCCACGATCTCCCTGGCCTCAGAGGCGTCGGATGCCAGGTACGCCTTGCCCCCAATCCTCTCAATGCTCTTCATAGCCTCCTCGATGTAGTAGTCGAGGTTGCTTATCACCTCCTCCTTGACCCTCCTCACCTCGCGGGCCAGCTCCTTGAGGTAGGGGTGGGAGTCTAGGATATCCGGGACCTTCTCCTCGGCATGACCAGCGGCTCGCTTCACGCTCTCCTGGAAGAACTCGTCGTCGAGGACCCTCCTAATCTCGCCTAGGGCTTTACTGAGGGGATCCACTGCCAGGCACCTCGGCTTCAACGACCTCTGCTATATCAAGTATCCGGAGGCCCAGCTTGTTGGCCCTAGAGAGGTTTGTGTAGCATATGGGGCATAGGACTACCACGTTCTTCGACTTCTCCGCCAGCTCCTTAAGCCTGGTCTCTGCTATCTTAGAAGCGAGCCTCGGAGCCACAGACTCGACGGGGCCCCCGCAGCAGTATGTGGCCTCCCTGCTCCTCCTCGGCTCGAGGACCTTTACGCCGGAGCGCTCTAGGATCTTACGCGGTTCGTCTATTATGTGGAGGTACCTAGCATAGAAGCATGGATCGTGTATCACCGCCTCGCTAACTAGGCCTCTGAGCCTTATCCTCGACTCCTCAGCAGCCCTCGACAATACCTCGAGGTAGTTTACTACTTCGAGGTCGAAACCGTCAACATATGACGGGTAGACATTACGTAATATATTCGTAGTGTGAGGGTCAACCGTTATCACCGTAGAGGCTCCATGCTCCTTGAGCTTCCTGTAGACCCTGCCTGCGACCTCTGCGAAGGCATCGTCTAGGCCAAGGTCGTAGAGTAGGACTCCACTGTAGAGGTCGTCCTCGTAGGGGTAGGCGTGCGCCACCCCTGAGGAGGACAAGAGCCTCGAGATGTTAGTGAGTATCCTCCTCGCGCGCTCGACTCTAGCGGGCTCCGGCGCCAGCAACGTCCTCGTTAGCTTGGGCGTGGCTATCAGGATCCTCGCAAGCCTCAAAAGGGTATCCGATACCCTGGAGCCCTCCAAAGCTGAGAGGTACCTGGTTAAGCTCTCGATATAGGGCATTAACTGGTAGAGGGCCCCAGTGTAGAGGATCACGGAACCCATTCGAGGGAGGCGCAGGGGGAGGGCCCAGGAGTAGATCTCCTCCATTGGGAGGGGTACGGGCAAGCCCACCCGGAGCGTGCTGTCCCTGAGGAACTCTAGGAGAGCCTTCAGGGGCGATGCAGAGGCCATATCAACCCACCAGCCTTAGGGGGATCCTCTCAGGGGCCCTAATTGCTCCCCTAGCTAAAAGCTCCCTCGCAAGCCTCACAACGCCCACTATATCGACTCCAGCGGGGCACCTCAGCATGCACGCGGCGCATAGGAGGCAGGTATAGATTCCAGCGACCCCCTCGGCGCTGATGGAGCCGTTCTCGACAGCTAGACTAGCCAGCCTCACGCGGCCCCGGGGACCGTAGCCCCTGTGGGGCCCGAAGGGCAGTGTTGGGCAGGCGGCCTCACAGAAGCCGCATGACATACACTTTGAGTACTCCCTCAGTATAAAACTCGCCGCCTCCCCAGGCTCCAAGGCGTCCTACACCACCTTCCCCGGGTTTAGAATTCCCTTGGGGTCAAAGATCCTCTTAATGGACCTCATAATCTCGAGGGCCTTAGCGGCCCCATGAGCCTCTAACTCCATCCTAAGCCCCTCCTTCTTGAGGGTTCCTATACCGTGCTCGGAACTCACAGTGCCACCCAGCTTCACGGCTATCTTCATGACCTCCAGGAACCACTCGTGGGCCCTCTTAGTCATGGCTGGATCCTCGGGGTCTATCCCTATGGAGGGGTGTAGGTTGCCGTCGCCTACATGGCCTCCTACGACCACATCGAACCCTAGATCGTCTGATACATTCTTTATCATCTCGACGGCGTCAACGAGCTTTGAGGGGGGTACTGCTATGTCCTCTATTATCACTAGGACATTGTCCTTACCCAGGTTCCTCCTAGCGTTCAGTACCTGGGATGGGAAGAGGCTCCTCCTGAGGTCCAATAGCCTCTTCCTCTCAGCCTCCTCGAAGCTTTGAGCTGTGTAGGTGCTCAAAGCCCTCTTAGCCATTATATCCCTTAGTGTTGAGAGCATCCTCTCGGTTGCCTCGTAATTGACGTCAACTCCCACAAGGAGCATGTTGCCCTCAGCCCTTATGGAGGGCTTTATGTAGCCTGCAGCGGCTGCCACGGCTTTCGAGTCCATAAACTCCATTATGTAGGGGTTTATCCTGCTCGACTTAATCTCTATAACGGTTTCCATTAGGTCGCTTAGTTTATCGTAGAAGGCAACTGCCACGACGACGTTCTCTGGGAGCGTGGTTATCCTCAGGACGGCGTCTGATACGAGCGCTAGAGTACCCTCAGAGCCGACTATGAGCCTCACAAGGTCATAGCCCTGCCTGCATTTAGTCGTCTTACACCCTATAAACATCGTTGTACCCTCCTCGTCGGGCAGTGTTATGGTTAAGCCTAGAACCCAATCCCTCATGGTACCGTACTTAGCCCCCCTCATGCCCCCGGCTCCACTGTTAACCGCGCCCCCGATAGTCGCGACGGAGCTGCTAGCTGGGTCTACGGGGAACATATAGCCATACTTTGCAAGTTCAACGTTTAAATCGTCAATCCTAACACCGGCCTCAGCCCAGACGTAGCTGTCAACAATGCTGACCTCCCTTATCTTCCTAAGCCTGGACGAGCTAATCACTACACCCCCCTCAAAGGGGACTGCAGAGCCTGAGAGGCTCGTGGTGGAGCCCTGAGGGTAAATGGGGATCTGATACTTGTAAGCGGTACTCGCTATTATAGAAACGTCATCCACGCTCTCGGGAAACGCTACTGCATCAGGCATCTCATCGGCTGAAATACCCTCAGGCTCCCTAATGTATAGTGAGACCACGTCGGGGTTGTCGAAGACCTTATCTCGGCCAAGGCGCTCACGTAGAATTTCTACAATACGGCTATGCCTACTTTTACTCAAGCTCTAGCACCCTCTTCTAGGAAGATATTAATTGTGCATGGAGTTATTAGCCTTTCCCACTATCTCCCAGGCAATGCCTCCGGGCCCACTCAGTGGTGCCCGACGCAGCGTTGTTTAGGGGTATATCCTGTCTCTGAAGCGGGGGAAGGGTATCGAGTCCCTTATGTGGTCGAGGCCAGCTACCCACATGACGAGCCTATCCACCCCTAAGCCGAAGCCGCTGTGGGGTACGCTACCGTATCTCCTCAGGTCTAGGTACCACTTGTACTCCTCCGGGTCTAGCCCCTCCTCCTTTATCCTGGAGAGTAGGATCTCGTAGTCGTCTTCCCTCTCGCTGCCACCTATTATCTCGCCGTAGCCCTCAGGCGCCAGCAAGTCGAAGCCTAGGACGACCTCGGGCCTGTCCCTGTCTACCTTCATGTAGAAGCTCTTAATATGCTTGGGGAAGTGTGTGACGAAGAAGGGTGTGTCGAAGTAGCTCGTCAACACCCTCTCCTCGTCCGCGCCGAGGTCGTCGCCCCACTCTACGCTGACACCCTTCCTCTTGAGTAGCTCTATCGCCTCGTCATACGTTATAGCCGGGTAGTCGGGCTTCGATGCCCTCTCGAGGGCATCGATGTTCCTGCCGAGCAGCTCCAGCTCCTCAACCCTCTCATCTAGTACCCCCTTGACAGCGGCCGCTGTCAGCTCTGCGGCCACTCGCATGGAGTCCCTCATGTGGGCCCAGGCCTCCTCCAGTTCTAGGTGCCAGTACTCGTAGAGGTGCCTCCTCGTCCTGCTCCTCTCCGCTCTAAAGCTCGTTGTGAGGCTCCACACCCTCTCTAAGCTATAGATTAGTGCCTCGAGGTAGAACTGGGCGCTCTGGCTTAGGTAGGCCTTCCTGCCGAAGAAGTTTACCTCGAACAGCGTGGCGCCCCCCTCAACGGCGCTCTGGGTCAGTATCGGCGGGCTCACCTCCCACCATCCGTTTGACTCTAGGTACTCCCTCATGGCCTTCAGGGCTGTGTGGCGTATCCTCCACACCGCGGTGAGCCTCCTACTCCTAATCCAGAGGTGCCTCACGTCTAGGAGGTAGTCTACCCCCTCCCCACCCTTTATCGGGAAGTCCTCGGCCCTACTGTGGAGCACGAAGCCCTCGGCCCGCAGCTCAGCACCCCCAGGAGCCCTTGGGTCGGCCTCGACCCGGCCCCAGGCCTCCACGGCCGACTCTATCGTGGCCTCCTCCGCGGCCTCCACAGCCTCGGGAGGGGCCTTAGAGCGGTCTACGACAACCTGCATTATGCCCTCTGAGTCCCTGATTACAACGAATATCTTACCGCCTAGATCCCTCTTCCTGTAAACCCAGCCACGTATCCTGGCCTCCTCGCCTGATCCCAGCCTCAGTGCCTCCCTAGTCTTCAATAGCCTGGGGAGAGCCTCCAACTACTTCACCCTACCTACCAGGGCTCCGAGCCACTATTGGGCTCGGGGTTAAATTAGGGTGTTCAGGCAAGCCCTCGGATCATTGGCGCTTAATCAACCCTCCCAGCCTGGCCCCCTTCAGCGTGGAGGAGCCTCCTCAGGGTCTCGAGGCAGTGCTCGCGCGCAGCGCCTGCGTCGCCGTTGAAGGGGTCCTCGCTGATCCTACTCTTGAAGCGTAGGTTAACTACCTCCACGCGCTTCGGTGATACGACTACCACGGCCTCGCAGGAGGGGTTTAGGGGTAGATAGCAGAGCTTAGAGGGTCCTCCGCTCTCGAGCCAACCCCTGCAGTTCTCCGGGGCGCCCTCGAGCCTCTCGTATACGTCTATCGAGTATAGCCTCTCGCCTCCCCCCTCCACGACGACGACCCGGTAATGGGAGTCGAAGTAGTGCTCCCTAATCGAGGCGCACAAGGCGGGCCCCCTACCGCTGCGGGGCTGGCAGGGGGCTCGCTATCTCTAGCCTGCCCCCACAGAAGGGGCACCTGTACTTGAGGGCCCTCGCATCGGCGGCGCAGAAGTAGGCCTCATACTTCTCGGCACACTTGGGGCAGTAGTATACCACCTCTACCTTCCTAGCGGCCCCCGGCTTCTGGCCTGTGAGGCTGAGCCTCCTCCCACAGACTCTACAGTACACGGTAACCCAGCCTATGTGGCCCCACGAGTTCGTCCCCTTGAGTAGGCCTATAGTCAACCTAACCCCCCCGAGCGAGCTTTGGGCCGCGCGTTTAAATCCTCTTTAGTGGGCCCTACCACCTAGAGCATTCCAAGGGTGTTGGATGCGTTGGTGTCGAAGCCAATCATAATAGTGGCAGCGCTCTTCGTGGCCACGATAGTATCGGCCGTAGTCGGGTATTCCTTCTACCACTCGTACAAGGCGATCGTTGCAAGCCTGGAGGTGCCGCCGACGCTTGAGGACGCGCTCTCCAGGGTCTCAAGCCTACGCTACACCATGACCTACTATAATGGCAGCACCTGGATCGTGTTAATCAACGTAGACAACGTCCATAGGAGGCTGAATATAACCTACATGACCGGCAACGGGACAGTCCTACGCTACTATCTGATAGGCTACTCGGGCAACCAGATAATATACGCTGAAGAGGTTGACCCGAGAAATAACAATAGGACGACCCTCAACATAGCGGATATAGAGGGGCCCCTGCGCACGAGCATGAAGGTACTGGTAGCGCCAACGGGTGAGACCGGGGTAACACCCTTCCCGGGCCTGGGGCCCCTCTACGCCCTCTACACACTAACGAAGAGCCTCTCCATAAACTGGCTTAACCCCTCCGCCAACAGAGTTCAGGTACGCTGGGCCCCGGCATCGTTCGAGATGGGTGGCAAGAAGTACACCGCAGTCACACTCGAGATAGTGACACGCGGCACATTCATACCCAACACGCCCTACAGCGCGCTCTCGAGGGTGATAGCGGTGGCGGTAAACTACAAGGGGGTAATCGTGTTCCCCTACATAAAATACGAGGCGGGGGAGACCTCCCTAACACTAAAGCTCTCCTCAATAAAGCTCACAAGGTGACCCGCTGACGGCGTTAACCACCTCTCCCGAGCCTCTCCGGGTAGCAGCCTAGATTCCGGTACCTCATTGGAGAGTCCGGGGATCCCTCCCCCCACTGCACATTGCTAAGCTAGAACGGGATAGCCCCCTCAAGGTACTACCCTATAAGGGAGTCGCGGGAGGGTGATGTGCATGAGCAGTAAGGGTCTAAGGATAGTGACGTTCAAGGTAGACCCCCCAACACTAGAGGCCTTAGACAGGCTAGCCGCCACACTAGGGGTAAGCAGGAGCGACCTGATAAGAGAGGCCATAGAGAGGCTCCTAGACGAATACGGGGTTCAAGTCGATAAGAGACTCGCACTCAAGGACGAGTCCGAGGAGCTGGTAACTATTGAGATCACTCTATAGCCGCATTACCCATAAAAACCCAGAACCCATAAGCCACCAGACGGGTGCCGCCGTAGCTCAGCTGGTAGAGCGCCGGACTCATACGGCCCCTATGGGGTAGCCGAGGTCGCGGGGGGCCTGGGAGATCCGGAGGTCCCGGGTTCGAATCCCGGCGGCGGCACCACGCTCTCCCAGGCCCCCAACAATCACAACGATCCTCCGGCTGCTAGGTTTCGGCAAGGCGGGCAGCGGGGAAAGAGCGTGCGATGCCTTAGGGGAGGGGCTATCGTGTTGTGTGAGCGTTGTGCCCTATTTCCTCACACGGGCTTTAGCGTTCCAGTCTATTGATTCGAGTGTCCCCCTCAGCGTTATTATCTCCTTGAGGACCTCGTCTCCGGGCTGTGGTAGGCGGTTCTCGACTGCTAGCGCATAGTATAGCTCCGCGGCATACTCGAACGCGCTATCGCCCGTGGATCTCGAGGCATCTAGTAGTAGGAGGACTGCTGCTGCATCCGCGAGCCTCCTGAGGGACTCCTTGGCCCTCCACTCGGCGTGGGCAGGGTCGTCCTGTAGGCTCTTTATGGTCGATCTCGCTAGGTTCTCCGCCTTCTCTGCTAGTGAGTGGTTCTGCTGGCTCCTAGCTATCTCCTCTACATCGTCTAGGAAGGGCTCGTGGGCCTTCTTCTTCCACATGGCCTCGAGCATGTCTAGGGCTTGGATGTTGCTAGTGCCCTCCCATATTGGTGTGATGAGTGCTTCTCGGTGCCACCTCTCCACGGGGAACTCGTGGAGGAACCCTATGCCCCCGAATACCTCCATGGCGGTCCTAGAGACGGCCGCGGCTATGTCGGCGGTGAAGTTCTTGGCTATGTGGGTCATCAGCCTGGAGTAGTGGTACACACTGCTATAGGGGGGCCTGCTCCTCCACCCCGTGTCGAAGAGGCTTATTGCCTTCATTGTTACTGCTAGCCCCGCCTCTATCAGTAGCTCGGACTCCAGGAGATCTCTCGCCAGCAGTGGGTGATCCCTTATGAGTCTCCCGAACGCCCTCCGCGTGGAAGCGTAGCCGAAGGCTTCTAGGTACGCCTTCCTAGCGATGCCCATGGCTCCTATGGAGTTCGCTATCCTAGAGACCATGAGGTCCTCCATGGTGTAGTATATCCCGTGCTCCTTATCGCCTACCAGGTACGCCTCGGAGCCCAGGAACTCTACCTCCCCCGTGGGCACCGCCACAGTGCCGCTCTTCCACTTGAGCCTGCGAACCCTATAGTTAAGGGAGCCGTCGCTCCTAAGCCTCGGGACCAGGAAGAGTGCGAGGCCCTTGGCGCCAGGCCTAGCCCCCTCGGGCCTCGCCGTGGCGAGGGCTAGATCCGCTATACCCGCCCCACTGGCGAAGTACTTGTACCCGCTGAGCCTCCAGAGGCCCCCGGGCGCCTCCACCGCAGTCGTGGTGTTGGCGCCGAGGTCGCTGCCCCCCTGGACCTCTGTGAACCATGTAGCGCCCCAGAGGAGGGGCTCCTTTATGCCTGCCAGGCCCATGTAGTAGTCCCTTATCCTCTCGTCCCCGTACTTGTAGAGCGCGTAGGCGGTCTGGATGGTTATAGTTAATATGCATGAGAGGCCGGGGTCCCCCACGAGGTATATGCCAGCGTAGTGGTGGTGCCAGGATCTCCCCTCGAAGGGGTGTCTGTTGACGCCGAACCTGGAGACCAGATCCTCTAGCACGACCCTCTCCATGGGGTCGAGCCAGACTATGTCGGGGTTCTCGCCAAGATAGCTCCAGTTCACAAGCACGGGCTCGCTCAGCCTATCAACCCTATACGCGACCTCGTAGACCCTACTACCAACGTAGCCTCCTAGATCCTTGAAGTCGGGCTCCTCCCCGGTGTAGTACCTGAGCAACAGCCTGTAGGGCTTATCGACGGTGTAGTGGTTAATCCCGTAGGCCGGGCTCACGTATTCAAGCCCTGCAAGAGGCAAAGCCGAGCACCGGTGATGTAGGAGTGGCGGGAGAGAATTATATGCTGCAAGGCCTCGCTCCACCCTTACGGGCGCTCTTCAGCCACTTATGGGGGAGGCCAGCCTCCTCAAAAGGATCACGAAGCCTGTGTGGCCCACTATCCTAGTGGCGGGCCTAACAGCCCCGGGGCGGGCCTCGAGCTCCCTCTTAATAATCTCAACCACCTCCTGCACGGCATATCCCGCCCTAGGGGCCTCCAGGGCCATCCTATCGACCTGGTTATAGGTTGGCACGAAAACCACGAGGGGCGCCCCCACCCTTAGGGATTGATGGAGCGCCCTAGCCGCCTCCCACGGGTCGGGGAGGTCTAGGAAGCCGGCGTCGAGCCCCCTCTCAGGCACCCCCCTCCTCACATCGCCGAGCCTCAAGTCAACGCAGTCTAGTAGACCCGCTCTCTCCAGGTTCTCCCGGGTAGTCTCGAGGGCCTCCCTCCTGGTGTCGTAGCCTATCACGAGGCCTCCACTGCAGCACACCCACGAGGCCAGGAGGGCGGTGAGGAACCCGCTCCCGACGCCGGCCTCGACAACCTTCATGCCGCATCGGAGACCCGCTGAGACGCCTATGTAGCCCAGATCCTTGGGGTATATGACCTGGCCGGCGTGCCTGAAGGCGTGGTAGTACATGTCGCGGAGCGTTGGAGGTAGAAGGTACGCCCTACCCCGGGGGAGCTCGACTGTGGAGCCCCAGGGGGCCCCAACTATATCGGAGCCCCTCAGGGGGCCCGCGAACGTCGAGTAGTAAGCCTTGGGATCGGCTCTGAAGGCGTACTCGCGCCTCCTCCCATCGAAGCCCTCGACGAGCACCACCACCAAGCTGCCGGGCGGGATCCTCTCCTCCAAAGCCCGCTACCCGCTGGCAGGCTTGGATGGTGGGGTTAATCACCCGCGACCCCACCCGTCGCGGAGGCCCAGTTAATTAGCCTGGCCCTCGGCGAGGATTGGAGGTAACCGCCGCCCGTGGGCCGCAGGCTAGGGTGAGGCGGCTTGGGCAAGAGTAGGGCTGAGATTGAGGAGGAGGCTCTAGGCGTCCTTAGGAGGCTGGAGCGTATAGCTGGGGTCCAAGCGCTCAAGGCCATAAAGAGGGTTGCTAGGGCCCTACGGGCGGCGATACCCGCTAGGCATAGGGTTATGCTTGTGATCACGGGCTCCGACCCCGCTAAAGTTGGCGCCGTCACCGCCAGATCGCTCCTCTACTACGAGAAGGTTTACAGGCGGGTCGCCGGGAGGAGGCCCCTCGAGCTACTCTACATGTTCCACGACGAGTTCGACGATGCCAGGTTGAGGAAGGAGATAGTTAAAAGGGCCGTCAAGGAGAAGGCGAGCCTCCTCCACCAGACAACGGCCCGCTACGAGGATAGCGAGATGTACCTGGGCACGACGTTCCAGGCGCTCGTCCTAGACCTAACTAACGACCTCAAGCCGAACGATGTGGGGAGGCTTATAGGTGTAGTCGAGGGTGGGGGCTTCATCGTACTCCAGGCGCCCCCTTGGGACTCGTGGGACAACGCTATGACCCTATTCAAGAGGAACCTCCTAGTCCCCGGCTACGACGAGCCGAGGCACATATTCATAAGGTGGTTCAAGAGGAAGCTCATGGAGCACAAGAACATATTCATATACGACTCCGACAGGGAGGAGCTGATATATGGTGAGGCCTACAAGGCCCCCGCAAGGCAGAGGCAGGAGATCAGGATCCCCGAGGAGAGGGCCTTCCCCGAGGAGATATACAGGCTAGCCCTAACGAACGACCAGGTCAGAGTCATAAAGGCTATGGAGTGGTTCTACGAGAAGCCCCCGAAGGGTAAGAGGAAGGTCCTCGTCGTGACGGCCGACAGGGGCCGGGGCAAGAGCTGCGCTGTGGGAATAGGCCTCATAGGCTTGGTGCACCTACTCTCCAAGCACAAGCATAGGGTTAGGATACTAGTCACCGCCCCCAGCCTCAGCAACGTGCAGAGCCTCATGGAGCTAGCTCTGAGGGCGGCCGAGGTCACGGGCCTCGAGCCCCGGCCGGTCAAGAGGGGGAGGATGATACTCGAGATACAGGGCCGCGGCTTCAGCCTGGAGTACTGGGAGCCCGCTCAGATACCGAGGCTCAGCGGCGACATAGTGGCTGTGGATGAGGCCAGCGGGATACACGTGCCACTCCTCCACAAGATACTGAGGAGCCACCGCCGCCTGGTGTTCGCCGCCACAATACACGGCTACGAGGGGGCTGGGAGGGGCTTCAACATACGCTTCCTCAAGGCGGCCAAGGAGGATCCCGCCAATATCATAAAGCACCTGGACATGGATGAGCCGATAAGGTACGCTAGGGATGACCCAATAGAGAGGTGGCTCTTCGACGTGCTACTACTCGACGCTGAGCCCGCCGAGCTTGACGAGGAGGATCTAGAGGACATAGAGGCCGGGCGCCTCGTGTACCTCCGACTCGACCCGGAGTGGCTCTTCAGCCCCGAGGGAGAGCAGAAGCTCCGCGAGCTATTCGGGATATACGTACTAGCACACTATAGGAACGAGCCCGACGACCTTGGCCTCCTAGCGGATGCCCCCCACCACAGCATAAGGGCTGTCGCCACGGAGAGGAACGGTAAGATCGTCGGCGCGGCCCAGGTGGCGGAGGAGGGAGGGCTGGACGATGACCTCATAGAGAAGCTCCTGAGGGGCGAGAAGATAGCCGGTAACATAATACCGGATAGGCTCCTCAAGCACCTCAGGATAAGGGAGTTCGGATACATGAAGGGGTGGAGGGTAGTCAGGATAGCGACGCACCCGGAGGTTCAGGGTAGGGGTATAGGTAGCAGGCTGCTAGAGGAGCTCTACAAGGAGAGCATCGAGAGGGGCTACGACTGGCTCGGCAGCGGCTTCGGGGTGAACGAGCAGCTCCTCAGGTTCTGGTTCAAGAACGGGTTCCAGGCCCTCCACCTCAGCCCCGACCGGAACCCCGTCAGCGGCGAGTACACTACCCTGGTGTTGAAGCCGATAAGCGAGCGCGCCGAGAGGGCCGTCAACGTCGGCGTCAGGGAGTTCAAGTTCAAGCTGCTGAAGAGCCTCTACGACACCTACCGAGACCTCGAGACGGAGATAGCTATAATGATGCTCGACCAGCCCCCACCGGGCATTATACCCGGCTACAAGCCGGTCTTCACCCCCATACAGGCTGACAGGCTATGGGTCTACAACTGGGGCCCCATGACATACGAGGCGGCCAACGATATAATAGAGGTGCTCGCCGAGGCGTATTGGATGCAGAGCCCCGAGGAGAGACCCCCACTCGAGGGGTGGGCTAGGAGGATCCTCGTAGCCAAGGTACTCCAGGGCAAGAGCTGGGAGGCCGTGGCAGAGGAGTTGGGCTGGAACACCCATAGGGTCATGGTCGCGATGAAGGATATAGTGAGGAGGCTCTCGAGGCACTACCTAGGCCTCAAGGAGGAGAGCCCCGTTGGGGTAGAGCTCTCCAGGGCCGAGGAGGCGTGGACTCGAGGCGGGGATCCTACACGCTCGCTAGAGCCTCGGCGAGACCCCTCAGGGCGGCGGGGGGGTCAGGGCTCTTCATAACCACGCTGGCAACGAGCACGCCGTTGGCTCCTAGCTCCACAGCCCTGACCGCGTCCTCGGGCGATGATATACCCGCCCCGGCTAGTAGGGGCACATCCGCGACCCTCCTAACGGCCTCGAGGCTCTCAGTTATAACCTCGGGCCTAGCCTTCGAGACCGGGATCCCGGTCCCGATAAGCTCTGGGGGCTCCACGGCTATCATAGTGGGCCTAAGATACGCTGCAGCGGAGGCCTCGGCCGGCGTGTCTGCGCACACTATACTCTCCA
This sequence comes from Acidilobaceae archaeon, assembly GCA_026985385.1. Classification (GTDB taxonomy): domain Archaea; phylum Thermoproteota; class Thermoprotei_A; order Sulfolobales; family Acidilobaceae; genus Calypsonella. The sequence goes on from JALSQM010000028.1 coordinate 15,088, forward strand.
AGCCCTGCCGCTTCAGGGCCTCCACGACCCGCGCTACGTCCCTCAGCACCATCTTCCTCTCACTATGGTTGACTAGGGAGCCCCTAACCCCGAGGAGCCCCGCCGCCTCCGCTGGCAGCGACCCGGTGTGGGCCCCGAAGCCTATAGGGTCTAGGTGCTGTAGGTACACGTCCTCGTGTATCCTGGTGAGCCTCGGGGCGACGGGTGCTGGGGGGGCTATTATTATCCTAACGCCGAGTGAGGACGCCAGCCTTGAAGCCTCCCTGGCTATAGCCTCGGCCGTCGAGTCGAAGGCGGTCCTATACGCCTTAAAGTTCACGACGAGAACCCTGCCTGCCACCCGCGGCCACCTGAGCCCAAGCTGTGGCGGGTAAGCTAATAAACGCCCCCCGCACCCCACTCCCCGGCCTTGGCTAAGGGGCTTGTTATCAGGGAGCGGTACGAGGCAACATGCATGGGCTACGATGAGCTCTACGCCGAGGAGCAGTGGGAGAAGTATGAGGCCTCCCTGCCGAGGATCCCGCCGAGGGGCCGCGTGCTTGACGCAGGCTGCGGCACTGCCCTCCTAGCCGAGTACATGAGTGCTAAGGGGCTCCTCGATGTGGTTGAACTCTACGTGTGCCTGGACTATAGCGGGTGCATGCTGTCACTAGCAGCCAAGAGGCTTAGGAGACTAGGGGTTGAGGCCTCCCTCCTCGTTGAGGGTAACGTGGAGTGGCTCCCACTCCCAAGCGGCTTCTTCGACGTTGTCTACAGCTTCACGGTTCTAGACCTAGTAGACGACCCCGAGAGGGCGCTGAGGGAGCTGCTCAGGGTGTCGAGGGGGCCCGTGGTCTTCTCGATGCTGAAGAAGCTGCCCTACAAGAACAGGTTCCTAGGCCGCTACCCGGCGCTCGCTGAGACGGGTAAGGACGTAATCTTCCTAGCCAGCCCTGGCCCTCGAGAGGAACTCCTCCACCTCCCTAGGATCGGGCACAGCGTGGGAGCCAAGCCTCGACACCTTCAGAGCAGCGACGGCTGAGGCGTAGTCTAGCGCTTCAAGCACGCTTGAGCCCCTTACTAGCATGAGCAGGGCTGCGGCCGCGAATGAGTCCCCAGCGCCGGTGGTGTCGACAACGGCTGGGGGCGTGTAGGGCTTGATGCGGCTCAGCCTCCCCGACTCGTAGAGGAGGGCTCCCCGAGCCCCCATCTTGACGATCACAGTGCCCGGCCCCCTAGACGATATTATCTCCGCAGCCTTCGCAGGCTCCTCTCCTGTGAGCAGTCTCGCCTCCTTCTCGTTTAGGAAGACTATGTCAACCATCCTGAGGAGGCGCTCGACTGCTCCCAGCCCC
>JALSQM010000029.1 GCA_026985385.1 Acidilobaceae archaeon
ATTAGGGATACCACCCGCTGGTTATTAGCCCTCACCCTCTCGCATCAAGGCATGATGCGCCATTATCCACTATGAGGAATAACCCCGGTAATCACGAACGAGGAGACTTTGCATCCCGCCATGCACCCCTGCAACCCTGGCTTATTTGGCACCGGCCTCCGGAGCCGGTGGTCCAAGTCAAATCCCGGCAGGCCCGTCATATGAGTTATTCCTTTTTAGCGTGCTTCCCCATTTCTTTGAGAATGTTTAGGCTATAGTGGCTAAATTGTGGAGCCCTTAAAGCCTTAGTGTTATAATCGCTATATTAGATGCCTGCTTGGCAGCGGGGAGAGTGTTTTTTGCGTGTGAAGCGTGCTACGGCCGTGTTTATTTTTGTCCTAGCGGTGCTTTACAGTAGATTTCCGCGTGTCCCTCTTTGACGTTGGCTTCTACTATGACTTGTCCCCCGCCGCAGTGGTGGGTCTCCACGTGGCCCGAGGAGACGCTGACTTCCACGGTGGCGTTACCCCGGATCCCCAGGGTTGCGTCTCCCCTGTTTACTGTGAGGGTCACATGGGAGTCCTTGCTGAGTGGCTTGAAGAGTACGTAGGCGCTTCCAGTGGATATCTTGACTGTTAGATTGACGGCGGCCACGCTCGCATTGAGGCCTCCCTCCGTGATTGCTAGGACTACATTGTATGCGGTTAGGTTGTCCAGGCCCACGCCAGCCCTGGCGGCGTAGACTTCCACCCCTCTAAGGCCTGGGGGCAGCGTTATGATTGTCTTGGAGTCCCAGCATGGGGGGAGCATGCTGCCCGAGGCCTCCACGTGAATGCTGGATCCCTCCCTGCTCGCCCCAATTCTGCACCCCCAGCCCCGGCCGGTGAGGGTCACCATGCCTTCCGAGGCGTTTGCCCCCACTGTTATGAGGGCGCTGGTATCGAGAACACGTATTACAGCGACCCTGAATCCTGCATCGTAGCTTTCCTTGTAGGTAACACTTGGAGCCCTGCCCGGGAGCCAGAGGAGCGCCGCGCCAGCAGCAACCACTACGGCTACGATTAGGACGGTGTAGACCGCTAGCACTCTCACGAAGCCCACGGCTCCCCGGCCCCCTAGCTCTCTAGGGCCCTTCTGAGGGACTCCACCGCCTCCCTGAGCCTCCTGACCTCCTCGCCGAGGGCGCTGGCCTCCCTGCCCAGCTCCAGCCTCCTCTCCAACCAGTACCTAGTCACCCTAGACCACGATATGACGGCCACCACCCAGACCAGGAAGCCGAATACGACGCCCGCGGAGGCGTAGTAGTAGACCGCCGCCACGGTGAAGGCTGCGAGGGGGAGCATGAGGGCCAGCGTGACCGCTAGGAGCATGCGGTCGATCCTCTCCGCATCACCCACCCCTATCACCCCAGCACTCCTCCACGAGGGCTGCTATCGACTCCGGGCTCACGCAGATCTCCCCACTCCAAGAGAGCTCGTAGAGCCTCCTCGCCACGGCCTTCCCACCCTCCAGAACCACGCGGCTCCTCACAACGCCGGATCTCTCCAGCTTCTTCAAGTGAACCTTCGCCAACGCCCTCGACACGCCTAGGGCCGACGCTATCTCCGATAGGTACAGAGGACCCCTCCGCCATAGCAGGGCGACAATCGCAAGCCTCAGGGGGTGGGAGAGGCCATCCAACTTGGAGGCCAGCCCCTCCAAGCCACTGCACGGCAGACCCACCACCCTCCACCCGTAACCATACAGTGACCGGTAATAAAAAGATTACCATAATAGATCATCAATATATTTATTTTTCCCGCGGAGTCTATGCCGGAATCCAGTATGTCAAAGCTATTGGAAGCCCGTCATTATTGAGATCCACTCTTCTACATCGATACAGGGGTCTGTTCTAGCACTCACCCTGAAAAGGAGTTGATACGAGGGACAACTCGTGGGGTGCATGCCTTCATGGGTGCCGGCGGCGCTGTCCTAGAGTCTTTCAGTAAGAGCGGCGGGGTGGCCAGCGAGGAACCCCTGGCCTCAGCTGTGGGCTTGGGAATCCTCCTCCGCGGGGGTAACGCTGTCGATGCAGCCGTGGCCGTCAGCTTCGCATTATCGGTTGTTGCACCTCATCTTGGGGGTGTTGGGGGCGACTTCTTCTCGCTGGTCATGACGCCGGGGGGTAGGGTGTACTTCTTCAACGGCTCGGGTCAGGCCCCCGCAAGGCTCACCCCGGAGCTGCTGGAGGGGCTGGGCTACCGCGAGGCCCCATCGAGGGGGCCTCTAGCCCCCACGGTCCCCGGCATGGTTGGAGGCCTCTACCTCATGTGGAGGAGGCTGGGATCCCTCGAGTGGCGCGACTTGGTCGAGCCTGCTATCCGCCTAGCGGGGGAGGGCTTCCCGGTTCCCCCCTCCCTGGCGGCCGCCATAGGGGAGCATAAAGAGCTACTAGGCATCGACCCAGGATCCCGGGCCACGTACCTCGAGGGACTGGAGGCCCGGCCTGGGGGGCCCGCTAGACTCCCCGGGCTGGCCCGCCTCCTCGAGGGGGTAGCGGAGGATCCCTGGTTCCTCTATAGGGGGGAGCCAGCCGAGAGGATCGAGGAGTACCTCTCAGAGCGTGGGGGTGTGCTGGCCAGCTCCGATATGAGGGCGTATGAGCCCGTCGAGTCAGAGCCCCTAAGCCTGGACTATAGGGGGTGGAGGCTGTGGGAGATGCCGCCCAACAGTCAAGGCGCGACGAGCCTACACATACTCGCGATACTAGAGAGGGTAGGTGCCCCCATCCCTAGGAGGCCCCTAGAGCGGGTGCCGCTACTTGTTGCAGCGTCGCTTCCAGCGTATAGGTTCAGGGATAGGGAGATCGGGGATCCCCGCTACATGAGGGTTAAGCCCTGGGAGCTGGTCTCTGACAGCCTACTAGACAGGCTGGCGGGGGAGGCCCCCGGTCAGCCCCCACCCTGCAAGAACCGCTCGCAGGCTGGGGGAGGCGATACTACATTCTACATAGTGGTTGACGCCGATGGCATGGTGGTAGCCGGCATCCAGAGCCTCTTCTACCACTTCGGATCCGGCGTCACCGAGCCCACCTATCAGCTGACCCTTAACGGTAGAGTGAACGGCTTCACCCTAGAGAGGGGGCTCCCAAACACCCTCGCCCCCGGCAAGAGGCCCCTCCACACGCTCTCGGCGCTGGTAGCCGAGTCTCCTGAGGGGGAGGTAGCTGTTATGGGATCCTCGGGGGGCCACTTCAGGCCTCAGCAGCACGCGCTGCTGGCCACGAGCATCATAGATCACGGCATGAGCCCAGGCGAGGCCGTCGCCGCCGAGAGGGTTCTCTGGAAGCCCTACACCTGCGAGCTAGTCGCAGATGAGGGCATTGAAGAAGTGCCCGGTATGCCTCCAGGCTACAGGGTGACTCATGGAAGAACGGGTGTTGCAGCTGCGGCTCTCAGGGTGGCTGGGGGCTACTGGATCCTCGCCACGGACCCCCGGGGGGACGGCTACCCCTACATTGCCCCCAGCTAGCCCTGGGCCTCCTCGTAGTATAGTACTAGCCCTATACCGAATATGACGAGCGCCATAGGGGCGATCTCCGGGGGCCTCGGCTCCTCCCCCAGCACGAGCCAGGCGAGGAGCGTGGCCCCCACGGGCTCTCCGAGGACTGGCACCGTGGCTGCCAGGAGGCTGACGTGCTTCAAGGCATAGTTTATGATTGTATGGCCGCCGAGCATGGGTAGGAGGGCCAGCCCTAGGAGGTAGAGGTACACCCGGCCCTCATAGCCGAGTAGGTGGTAGCCGAGGCCCAGCGTTACCGCTGTGGAGACGAGGGCGGCCACCGAGTATACTACACCCGTGTAGGATAGCGTGTCGTACCTCTCCCTCAACACCTTACCTATGCTGAAGTAGACTGCGACACACACCATGCCGGCAAGCGATAGCGCCACGCCCAACCGGGGATCCCCGCCGGGAGGCGATAGACCCTCACTAGTACTAGCCACGGCCAGCCAGGCCACGCCAGCCATGGCGGCCGCCGCGCCTGCAAGCTGCTGGGCCCTATACTCCTCGCCTAGAACCGCCGAGCCAACTATAGCCAGGAGGGCCGGGTAACTATCGACTATAGTCACGCTAGCGGCAACCGTCAGGTGGTAGAGGCTCATCATCCAGAAGCCGAAGTGGAGCGCCAGCGCAGCGCCGGAGGCGGCCATCAATGCTAGGTCCCGCGCATCACTGATCCTCGGTATGCTCCCGGAGGCTGCTAGCATGGCCAAGGTTATAGCGGCTGAGATCGCGAGCCTCCAAGAAGCCGCCACGAAGCCTTGGACTCCGGCTAGCCTAACGAATATGGAGGCCGTAGATATGTTTGTGACAGCTATAGCTAGAAGCACTGCATAGCGCCAGCGGGCGCCCGCTAAGCCGCGGCGTCCCCACCTGGGCTCAGGCGCTCCCATGACGCAGCTCGCTCCTACCCCGTAGCCAGGCCGCGGTACTTATCGATGCCGCGGCCAGCGTCGCTGAGAGCCCTGCCAAGACGAGTGGAAGAGAGGCCTCCCCAGGACCCCCATTCAGGGGGGCCAGGTTAATGCCCGCGGAGACTAGCGCTAGCCCCCAGCCGACGAGGACGGCGACTAGCTCCGCTTCAGAGGGCTCTAGCCAGGGCCTCTGAAAGCTCTCCGGCCTCATGGAGGCTAGGTAGCATAGGTAAACAGCTAGGGCGGCGAGGGAGCTGGCGGTGACGAGGTAGGCTGGGCCCACCCCTGCAAGCCGCGGCGCGGCCGCGGCAAGAGTTGAGACCGCTAGCGTGGCCGCCGCCCCCATCGCTGCTGAAGTAGCCGCTCTCCTCCTGACCTCGACTACGGGGCCCTCCGGCGGCGGGGTCCTCAGGGACTCCAGCTCGGCGAGCCTCCTCGAGTACTCGACTAACGCTATCACCGAGGCCGTCACACCTAGTGAGAGGAAGACCGCCTCGGCTATGACACCAGCTATCAGGCCTACAGGAACGGCTGAAGCGCCTATGACGGCCAACGCTATACCAGCTGTCCTGTTAACGTGTATCCAGACCCTCCTACTAGTCATAGCGTATGAGACCCTGAAGCCTACGAGGGCGTTAGGCGGTATACTCTCCGCCACCATGGCTAGGACTGCCCCGGGCAGAGCCACGCTGAGGCCGATGAGGACCTCTACCAGCCATTCACCCACACCTACCACCCCCGAGGGAGGTCAGGTCGGCTAGGATCCTCAGGATCCCCGCTGACTGGCGGAGGACCTCGCAGCCCTCAGGCTTGAGCCTGTACTGCTTCCTCACAGCCCCACCCGGGAGCCGGACCCAGTAACCCTCGGCTAGGCCGAGCCTTTCAAGCCTCTTGAGGGCGTCGTAGAGGCTGCTCTCCGACACGCTCCACCCAAGCCTCTCCTCCAGGAGCCTGCGGAGGCCATAGCCGTGTAGGGGTCCGTGTGCTGCTAGCAGTGCTAGCAGAGCTAGGGCTAGGAGGCCGCTGAGCACCTCCCTACCCCCCCTCCTAGCGGGTCTCAACGCTCCTCCCCCAAAGGACGCTAGCGACAAGCGCCGCTAGCGCCATTGTGGCGCTCACCGACACCCCGGCTGGCGCGGCCACTAGCCTGGGGCCCCGCGCGAGCAGGGCGAAGAGCCCAGCTAAGGCGTTGACAGTCCCGTGGGCGGCCGCCGCCGGGTATACGCTGCCCGAGGCGTCCCTCAGCACCGCGAGGAGTAGGCCTAGGGCCGCGGTGTAGAGTGTGAAGGCTGCGAGATACCCGAGGGGCCCCGCGCCCGACTGATTGTGGATCGTGGGGATTAAGGCGTAATTGTAGCCGGCAGCTATCAGGGGGGCGTGCCATAGGCCCCATACGACGCCCACGGCCAGGGCCGCGGGCCCCCTGCCGAGACGCTTGGCGAGTGTGGGGTATAGGTAGCCCCTCCACCCGATCTCCTCGCCCAGGGCAGCTGCAGCGTTGACGCTCAGACCAGCGGCGATTCCGGCGGCGAGGTAGGCCGCTACTATCAAGCCTAGTAGGAGGGGGCCACCGTACTCGGCTATATCGCTTAGAGGCCCCGCGGGCCCCAGAGAGCATCCAAGCGCTCGGGCCACGGCTAGGGAGGCTGCGTAGGCTGCAACCACCAGTAGGGAGCCGGTAAGCCCCCAGCGGAGCGCGTCGCGGTCAAACCTAACCCCTAATAGTCTCCAGGATCCTCTGGGATCCTCCCCCGAGACCGCGAGCGCCGCTAGCGCTGCAAGAGTCGGCATGGCCATCCGCGCCAGGAGTAGCGGTAGCACGCTAGCCCCGCCAAGGCGGGGTATGATAAGCGTGTAGTCGAGAGCGTATGCGGGTGCGAAGGCCGTAATCACGAAGACTATTACAGCGGCTGGCCTCCAGGGGGGCTCCTCCAAACCCGGGATCCCCGTGGAGGTAGCGGAGCAACCCTTATAAATACACCGGAATTCGGAGTATCCCGGGTGGGGCTTTGGGTTCGATCGCTTCATGCACGATACCCGGCTCCCAGGTCATACATGCTCAGATCACCAGCCCCTTGACTATAATAGTGCTCGTGGTAGTCATAGCCATAACCCCCCTGGCCCTATACCTGGGGCGCAGGAGGAGGGGCCTCCCCACTAAGGCCGTAATAGCGTTGACTCTAGCGGTGATTGTGCCCGTCGCGGGCATCATTATAGCCTTGCCCTACACTACGGCCAAGCCAGACCTGGACTATGGCGCGTGGCTCGAGGGCCACATGCTTGAAGTCAGGTTCTACTCGAGTAAAGTGGTGGAGTTCAACTTGTGCAACACCAACGTAAGCCTAATAGATAGGTCCGAACTGGGGCACCTATTGAAGTATAGGTCCTTCGGGGTAGGGGATCCGCTGGCAGGCATAGACCTTGGCTACTTCAAGACCAGGGACGGTAGAACGGCATACGTGGTCGTCGTGGGTAAAGACGTTGGGAAACTATTAGTAGCCGACGACGGCTCCAAGGTGGCCGTGATCGGCGTAAAATGCCCCTCGGGCGTGAGTAGCCTCTACAAGGCGATTATGGAGGCGAAGGCAGACTGCCGGGGAACGCGCTAGCTAGGGTCGTATAGGGGACGGTAATTATGTGGAGTAGCGCAGTGTTATAGACTCGAGAATTAAAATCCTCCGCATAGACAGTACGACACTGTCTTACGCAATCCAACTCGCTACTACCCCGGGTGTCAGCCTACTAGTAGCATGGGTGTGTTTAGTGGGATCCATACCCACGAGGTTCGACGTCATAGTAGTTGGGGCGGGCCCTGCCGGCGCTGCTGCCGCCTATCACGCCGCCAAGAGGGGATTCAAGGTATTGCTAGTCGAGAGGGGACGCGGCGCTGGGAGCAAGGAACTCTACGGTGGCAGGATCTATGTAGGGCCGCTCCGCGACGTGTGGCCGGGCATTGAGAAGGAAGCCCCCATACACAGGTGGGTTGTAGAGGAGAGGTTGAGCATCATAGGAGACGGTGAAGTGGCCACCCTCTCCTACAGGTACTCCAACCCGGTCTCCTTCACAGCCTACCTGCCCGACCTCACTAGGTGGATGGTATCCAAAGCCGAGGAGGAGGGCGTGGTTTTCGTAGACGAGGTTAGAGTAGACTCGCTGGTCAGAGACGGGGAGGGTAGAGTAATAGGAATACGCTCCGGGCCGGATGTGGCGTATGCCAGCGTGGTTGTTGATGCCGAGGGCGCTAATAGGCTCCTACTAGAGAGGGCTGGCATAGTTGATGCCCTAGACGCTAAAAGGGCCCCTATAGCGCTTGGCGTTAAGGAGGTACTGAAGCTCCCGAAGGGCGCAATAGAGGATCGCCTAGGCCTGAGTGACGGCGAGGGCCTTAGCTGGCTCATAGCGGGCACCGTCACTAAGGGGATCCCGGGTGGGGGCTTCATATATACATTCAAGGACACGATAGCCGTTGGGGTAGTAGTTCACCTAGGCCACTCGGTCAACGCAGTCGAGGCAGGCGTCCTGAAAGAGTCCGTTAAGGATCTGGTTGAATCCATAAGGCTGCACCCATACTTTAAGCGGCTCTGGCGTGACTCCGACATAGTAGAGTATGGAGCACACTTAACAGTCGAGTGCGGCCTAGACTATATGCCACCCCACTTAGCGTATGATGGTCTTGTAATAGTGGGTGACGCTGCCGGGCTCCTCTTAAACCTGGGATACACCGTTAGGGGCGTGGATTTAGCCTCCTACAGCGGCATGCTGGCGGCAGAAGCCATAGCTAAGGCCCACGACCTAGGCGGTATGAACGCCGAGAATCTAAGGGTATATGAGAATATGGTAAAGGAGAGCTTTATATACAAGGAACTCGTCAGACATAGGGGTATATGCTGGCTGACGAAGGAGAGGAGGTTCTTTACATCATATGCTAATATTCTACTAGGAATTCTGTCGAACCTCTACGTGCAGGAGTTCAAGCACCCCACAGTTTTCGAGGCCGTGAAAGCCTCTATACGCTCCGGGGGCGAGGCGCTCCTACCCCTCATTGGCAGGATCTTGAAGGTGGTGAGGGAGCTTTGAGTATTTCCGATAAGAGTGAGAGAGCACTAAGTATTGATGAGCTTCTTCAAAGGAACGTGTATGACGTCGATGATGAACCGCACATAATAGTTGACACCGAGAAGTGCCTGAAATGCCGGGTAAAGCCCTGTACCCTACTATGCCCGGCGGGTTGCTACACACTGTCCCCGGATGGAGAGATCCTCTTCAGCTATGAAGGCTGCGTTGAGTGCGGCACCTGCCGTAGCATATGCCCCATGGATGCAATCACGTGGAATTACCCGAGGAGCGGGAGAGGTATCTACTACAGGTTCACTTAGGAGGTGGTATCTTGAGGGTGGTAGTAGGCATTAAGTGGGTTCCCAACACCCAAGCTGTACGCTTCGACCCCCGCACAGGCACGCTGCTGAGGGAGGGAGTGCCTAGCATAGTGAACCCGCATGACCTAGTTGCCGTGGAGTTTGCCCTGGAGCTTAGGGATAAGTATGGTGGAGAGGTCATAGCGATTACCATGGCCCCACCCTCGGCCCTGAAGGGGCTCGAGCACGTTATAGGGATGGGCGTTGATAGGGGGATACTCATAACGGATAGGGTGTTCGCGGGAGCCGACACGCTCGCGACAAGCTATGTTATAGCCCATGCCATCCGGAAGATTGAGAGGGAGATAGGACACGTTGACCTAGCAGTATTCGGCCAAGAGACCATAGATTCGAGTACCGCACACATAGGAGCCCAGACTGCCAGCTGGCTAGGCTGGCCTTACTTGTACTACGTGACTAAGGCGGAGCCCGTCGATGGTAAGTTGATCGTGGAGAGAACCTTGGAGGATAGGGTGGAGGTTTACGAGCTCGAACTACCCGCAGTAGTGGCTGTTGCTATGAGGAGTAGGAAGCCAAGGCCTGTTAGGCTAGCCAATAAGATAAGGGCTAAGCTCGAGAAGCCCCTTATAATATGGAGCAACAAGGAGCTGGGACTAGATCCCAGATGCGTGGGCTTGAGGGGCTCGCCCACCGTTGTGGCTAAGATAACGTTTACACCTGAGGTTCCGAGGAAGAAGAAGATTTACAGGCCGCGTAGCGGGGATGACGCCGCCCACTGGATATTGAAGTCCCTCCTAGCCGATGAGAAGGCATCCAAGATCCTCAGGAGGATCCTGGGGGGCGAGATGTGATGAATACTGGCCCAGACTGCGGGAAGCTTTGCCCTGAGTGGTCCTGCATAGATCCTAGGGAGTATAGGGGTGTATGGGTTGTAGCAGAGGTAGATGAAGACGGTATTAAGGAGGCAAGCCTGCAGATGATGACGCCGGCGTTGAAGATAGCCTCGAATCTCGGCGAGGAAGTGACCGGAGTCCTGGTGGGGTATGGTGTTGAGCGGTACTCGGAGGAGCTTATAGCGCATGGAGCCTCCAGGGTCATAGTCGTGGATGATCCCCGCCTCTCCACTTACTACCCAGACGTCTACGCTAAGGTTGTGGCCTCGCTTGCCGAGAAGTTCAAGTCTAGAGTCATACTTGTAGCAGCCACCATGAGGGGGAGGGAGATGGCCCCATACATAGCTAACACCCTGAGAACGGGGATAACGGCTGACTGCACAGACTTCGACGTAGACCCGGAGACCCGCGAGGTTGTAATGATAAGGCCCCCCTTCGGCGCGATCATGCTAGCCCACATAAAGACTCCGACGAGGAGACCCCAGATAGGTACTGCCAGGCCAAACGTCTTCCCGGTCCCACCCAGAGACGAGTCAAGGAGAGGGGAGGTTGTGAGGGTGAATCTAGAGGACATCCCCAAGCCCAGCGCGAGACTCGTATCAGTGCGGAAGATCCCACGGGAGGAGGTGCCAATAGAGAAGGCTGAAGTCATAGTCTCCGGGGGCAAGGGAGTAGGCGGGCCCGAGGGCTTCAAGCTACTAGAGCGGCTAGCGCAGCTGCTTGGGGGCGTGGTAGCGGGTAGCAGGAAGGCAGTCGACGCAGGGTGGCTACCCCCCGAGAGGCAGGTCGGCCAGACTGGGAAGACCGTAAAGCCCGTTATCTACATAGCGGTAGGTATCAGTGGAGCCGCACAACACATGTTCGGCGTGAGAGAGGCAGGTGTCATCGTCGCGATAAACACTGACCCAAACGCGCCAATCTTCAGACAGGCCGACTATGGGGTCATAGCCGATTACAGGGAGGTCATACCAAGGCTCATAGAGCTTCTCGAATCCGCCAAGGGATCCAATCGCAGGTCAAATCTAGGCACGTGACCCATCGAGGAGTCGAGGCGGTCGTGAAGGAGTTCTGCTTCATCCCCGAATCCCTGGGTCTAACCGGGGAGTTCTGCTTCATCCCGCCACAGCGGAGGTAATAAATTGGGTAACACCTTTAAGCACTATGACTGGCTCTCCGTGACGCCAGTATACACGAGGCCCAGCTTAGCCTTCAGGAGTGGAGTCGATGCAAGGCGGAGGAGCCCTCAGTGGCTCTCCAGTGGCACACCCCTAATGGATAGAGTGTAATAGGCGCTTCCACCCCATTAAGAGCGCGAGGTGCTGGATTGTGAGTGGTGAGGAGAAGAGGGAGGAGGCCCGCGAGGCCCTCAGGATAGCGATAGGCGCCGCCGCGGGTTCCAGTAGCGAGGGCTCTGGGAGGGTTGAGGAGCTGAGAGAGGTACGGGAGCTGCTTGGGGCGGTGTCCCAGTTCCTGAAGGATCTCGAGAAGCCCCTCACGGAGCTCTTGAAGTCCGTGTTGGAGCTCGCTGATGGGGAGAAGGTTGGATCCGACGTGGCCAGGTTCTACGCCAAACTGAAGGAGGCGGGCGTCCCAGAGGACATGGCGGCTCAGATGACTAGGGAGTACTTCGAGAGGAGGATGTCGATACTCGACGTGGCAAACCTCCTGAAGAGGCTGGGGGAGCGCTGGTTCGCCGAGGAGGAGTAGCCCGCCTAGGCTCGGAGCTGGGAGGAGACGCTGTGAGGGGCATCGCCGCCCTGGAGGCCCTGGGGGCCATTGCCTGGGTTGAGCCTTGAGGAGAGGCTGAGGAGGATAGAGGAGCTACTCTCGCAGGTGCTCGAGAGGCTCGAGAGGCTTGAGGGCTTGGTGGCCGGAGCCAGCGAGGAGGCTAGGGTGGCCGTGCAGCTGGCCGTGGCCTTCTCGAGGCCTATCCAGGACGCCGTTAGGGCGGCTAGGATAGCCCTCAAGGCGTTCTCCAGGGCTAGGGAGAGCGGGGTGGACGATGAGCTGAGCGAGGCCATAGTGGAGGCCCTAGCCATGGCTGGTAGGCCCCTCTCCCTGAGGGGGCTCGAGAGGGAGGTTAGACGCATAAGAGGCACCGCCTCCAGGGCGGCGATACGCTCCAGGCTTAGGGGGCTCGAGGAAGCCGGCGTCGTCAGGGTTGAGAGGCGGGGCCGTAGTATGGTGATCAGGCTTGCGGTCGAGGAGGAACCCGGCGAGGGAGGCGCTGGGCCTCCTGCCCCCAGCGCTGGCTCTAGCGCTGAGGGTGGGCATCGCCTACCTGCGCCTAAAGACCAGGCTCTGGCTATGGAGGAGGATGTCAGCCATGAAATTCAGGAGGGCAGTTAGAGCGCTGCCCGAAGAGCTGGCCTCCGAGCTCGCAGCAGAGTACGAGAGGATGATCGACGAGGCACTCAGCCTTAGAGCGCTATGGCTCTCCCAGACCCTTAGCATCACCCGCCGCTGGAGGGGTGGCAGGAAATGACCGGGATACGGCGCATCATCGAGGGCGTAAACAAGGCGGGTAGGCGGGTCAGCCTCTCAGCCGAGACCGGGGGCTCCGCCCTATTGGTTGCGAGGCTTAAAGCGGGGAAGCTGGCCATCCGCCCGGGAGATCCTCCCGGGGAGGTAAGGGTCGAGGGCGGCGGCGACCCCGAGAGGGTGAGATTGAGGATCCTCGATGACGAGAGACTAGGCCCCATAGCGCTCGTCGTAGCCGAACACTCTAATATAGAGGTTAGAGGCGACATCAGGGCAGCCGCCGTAAGCGCCACGGGATCCTCCATCACCATAGACTCGCTCGAGTCACCACTCGACTACGTGAGCGCCCGCCTAGCTGGGAGTAGCGCGGCTATCCAAGCAAAGCTGCGGAGGGGCGGAGGCCTGCTTGCATCACTTAAAGCCTCAGTGATAAAGGCGTTCCTGGATCCCGTAGAGCCTGGGGAGTACTGGATAGACTTAGAGGCCTCATCCTCAGCGGCGAGGATTATGACCCCCCCAGGGGCGTCCTACGTGCTAGAAGGCATACCCGGCGAACCCGTGAAGAGCGGGCTAGCAGTACTAGTGGCTCAGGCGTCGAAGCTACACCCCACAGGGCCAGCGAGATTCTATGTCAGAGTGAGGGCCTCAGGCGCCTCACTAAAGCTCGAGTAGCCTCTCCCAACTCTTACACAGGATCCTAGGCCTCGCTGGGGGAGGCGGGGGCTGAAGAGCACTAGAGGCCCCGCGAGCTCCTCCACCGGCTACGGGTCATAACGACCAGCGTATCCACCATAGCGGGGCCGGCTGTGATGGGAGGCACTAGCGTCGAATTAAAAACCTCAAAGCCGTGGGGGTGAAGGGCTTACAAGGCGGGATGTAGGCTGAATGAGCGCTTCTAAGACGGCTCTCTTTAAATAAAAATGGGAGTGGGAAAGATATGGGAAGACGGGACGACGTGCCCCCCAAGCGGGGCGTGCGTCTTGCATTCGCGTTTTAAAGTAAACTCCTCAGGCTGGGCTCTCTGCGAATGCGCGGGGTGACCCTCTTCTCTTCAACGTCGAAATACGCGATACTCACGTCTAGCTCGGTAGTTAGGAATGCTAGTAGCCTAAAAGCGTCAGCTATCTTACCCACAACCTTAACCTTGATTAAGTACTCCTTCTCGTCGGTGTTGGCGCCTAGAAGGGGGTTACCCGCCTTCCTACCCCCGCTATCGGGCACCTAGGGTCCCCGCCCCTCGCTGTGGGGCGGGATTCAATAACGGTAAAGCCTTATATGTTTTATGCCACCATGACCATGTCATGATAGATGAAAGCTTGGTTTACAATTTGGTGTGAGGGGTCTTGGATGCGATATTCGTCTCTATGGGGGCAGTGTTCGTACTCAAACTTCCCTATCGTTAAGTAGCAGTGTATTCTTGGTAATGTCTACCCGATTTCCCTATGGGTTCTGCTTCGTTGTAACTTTTGATATGAAGTCTTCGAGCGATTCTCCGTTAGCGCTTAGTTTTTGTAGCGCTATTTCCCTCAGTTGATCATAGGGGTAGGGCTGCCAGTGTATGTGGGAGCCTTTGAATAGCTCTGAGGGATCCAGGCTAACGTTGTCGGGCGGTTTAACATAATTGAGACTATACACTTTTCCATTTAATACTAGGTATGCCCATGGCCCCCAGACAAGATCGTAGTGGACATGGATACCGTCTAGCTCGGCGTCTAGGAATACGATGTACTTGTACCCGGGCTCTAGTAGTGGGAATGGGGTCGCCACGTCGTCGAGTGTTAAGTTGGTCTTGTTAACAGCTTCCTTGGCTATAAAGGCGGGTACTATCAACTCGATTGTATTATTCTCTTTAATTGTAGATATTAAATTGTTGATGATCTCATGTTGCTTCTTAGCAGTGTCACATAGTGTGGGGGTCTTAGCGCATGCTTCTTGAGGGGGGAGCTTAATAGTATTTCGTGGTAGCATGATAACCTTATCGATACTAGCCTTATACACTACGTAGGCGTGTATGTCGTGGCGGTAAACCCTATCAACCGACAAGATAGTCACCATGGCTACTCCAGTTCCTTTCTCTAAGAGGTCGTGGAAGGGATTCTGAGCATCGGCTAAAGGCCATAATAAATCACTGAAATAAGCACTAGATCCACGAATGGATTTTATGTATCCATCTAGGGGAGTAATAATACTCTCAACTCCTTTCCAACCACTATAAGTCTTTAACTTAATAAACCCATTATTAGACACAGTCCCTGTAGAGTCACTGCCTGGGGCTAGTGAGGGGGAAAATACTAGTAGCGTCGCTGATAGACCAATTACAGCAATTAACAAAATAGATAGAATAATCTTTCTCATACACCTCCACCACTCCAATTATATCCTCATCCGAGAGCGTTAATTTTCTATACTGAACGGCACATATAATCTTCCCAAGAATATTCTACCGCAGTGAAGTAAATCGGAGGCTTGAGAGAACAATATTAACGAGGGTCTCTGATCCTACAATACCAAATCTTTTATCCTTAATAGGGAACGGTGTGTTATATATCTCTTATCAGCCTACTAAGAATGAGATACCGAGACTAGCTGAGAGAGAATAGCTTCTATAGCTCAGCAGCTAGAACCTAAGCGTGAATTACTCATAGTTGTGAGACATGAGTTCATAGAGGTCTATGATTAAGACCGTGAAGCGCATAATATTAATAATTATTGTTATTAGCTTACAACTGAATAAACCGAATAAATAGAGAATAACCAATAATATGCTACCTTAAGTCTTGAGTTTATGACGGCGCGCCGGGATTGAGGATCCGGGACCACTCGCTCCGAAGGCCTGGGATATATAAAGCATGCTTCCAGAGGGAATCAACAACTGGAAACGTTCTTCGCAAATGCTCATCGCTAGGGATATCACTGCTGATAGCCTGGAAACACCCTAGGCTGGGTAAAGGCTAATTGGTCAACTATGTATAGTATCGATGTGGGGTCAGGGATTGTCCAAGGTAATTAGAGTGAGGTACAGGGGTGGCGTGTTAGTACCTGAAAAACCGCTTGAGCTAGAGGAGGGTAAAGAACTCCTTATTAAGATAATCGACGTTGAGGGTAGAAGGAGGATACTGGAGAAGTATCGGGGCATTCTTGGCCGTGTGGAGCAGGAGCTTGTAGAGGAGGCCATAGAGGAGGCCGAGCACCTTTGATACACGTCGACGCCAACGCCATAGTATATCTACTACACGACGTAAAACCAAAAATCAGACCAGGTAATCGACATCCTATCTAGAAGCGACCAAGTTTACACTAGCCTCAGGACAATAGAGGAAACCTCATGCATCCTAATCAGGATATACTTAGGTAAACATTGCGGAGTCAAAGGTATACATAAAATCCGGGAAATAATAAACCAGAAAGGCCTAGGCTTTATCAAAGAAGAGCTTAAAGCGATGCGAGGCCTCTTATCTGAGTACAATATAATAGTTCTGCAAGACAGAGCAGAAGTAAGCGAAATCCACGAAACAATGATAAAATACAGCCTACTTCCAGGAGACGCCATCATAGCACTGACATGCAGGCACTATGGCATAGATACCATCCTTACGTTCGACGAAGACTTCAAGAGGATACCCTGGCTCAAGGTAGTCCCTTAAATCTCGATGTAGAGAGATTACCGACTAGAATTATCCTCTGCATAGATAAGAACTAAGCTAGATTCTTGCCTGGATTTAGAGTTGCAACTCTACTTTTCGGAAGGAGAGGCTTTATATAGGGGGTGTTTAGGTGGTGGGCCCGCCGGGATTTGAACCCGGGACCACCACGTTTCCAGCGGAAACCATAAACTGGAAACACTCTTCACAAAATGCTTATCACCACGGATATCAATAGGGATAATCTAGAAGCACCTAGCTTAGGAAAGGCTAATTGGTGCGTGTAACTATGTTTGATATGGGTGTAGGGGGTTGTCTAGGACTGTTAG
>JALSQM010000030.1 GCA_026985385.1 Acidilobaceae archaeon
AAGCGCTGAAGCCCACCACCTAATCCTCGAGTAGAGATCGTTTATCAGGGCCTTCATCGGCGTTATATAGAGCAGGGCCACAGGCTCTACGCTCCCATCACCCATAAGGGAGAGTATTGGTAGCAGGGCAGCCTCGGTCTTACCCGCGCCTGTCGGAGCCATTATCAGGACGTTCGCGCCACTCAATATCGCTGGTATAGCCCTACTTTGGGCTAGAGTCAGCCTCGTCCAACCCCTCCTAGAGACTAGCTCCCTCACCCTCGGCGAGAGCAGTTCGAGGCTACTCCTGGACATCTGCTCCTCCCCTTCGCTGAATCACCCTCTTCTATCAGTGTACCCTCGACCGTAGACCCGGGAGAGGGTGAATGCAACGAGTTAAAACCCTTACGAGTCGATGAACGCCCGGTGGAGACTTAGTGGCTAAAAGGTACTACACCTGCGTAGTCTGCGGCCGCAAATTCCCCGAGGGTCAAGGCATTATAATAGAGAAGGCTGGAGTGGTACTCCACTTCCACAGCAGGAAGTGCGCAGCTAAATTCCTCAAGCTGCTAATAGAGAGGCTGGACGACAACACCGCGAGGAAGGTGCTTCGGGCTCTAGTGAAGGAGCTTAGCGAGGCTAGGAGGGCTAGGGAGGAGCGCGTAAAGAAAACTATATAAACGTAAAATTACTAATTTTAAGTTGTGCGTCGCAGCAAGGACCCTAGCATCAAAAACACGCACGGGATCCCGGCATAGTCCACATGTATTGCTAAACTATATATCCGCCCAACTACAAGATCCGGGCTGTAGGGTGGGATCGAACATGCGGTCAAGCGCCGCGGCGGCTCTAGTGCTAGCGCTTGTGCTCACACTCCTACTCCCGCTAGCGGCGCCCCTAGTCCAAGGCGCTGCCCAGGGAGAAGCGAAGCATCACTATAAGTGGACGATAATGGTCTACATGGACGCCGATAACAACCTGGAGGACGCTGGAATAAGCGACTTCAACGAGATGGAGGTGGCTGGTTCCACCAGCGACGTTGCAATACTAGTCCTGATGGATCGCATTCCAGGATATGACTCCTCTAACGGCAACTGGACTGACGCGCGCATATACCTAGTCCTACACGATACCGATAACAAGACTATACACTCGAAACTCTTGAAGGATTTGGGGGAGGTCGATATGGGTGATCCCTCCACGGTGCTCTACTTCGTGAACTATACAGTGCACAACTTCCCAGCCGATCATTACATGCTCGTATTCTGGGATCACGGAAACGGGTGGAAGAGATCCCAGGGCAGCGCGCCTGTCAAGGGGTGCTGCTGGGATTATTCGAGCAACTATGACTACATCACTGAGGGGGAGCTGAGGTGGCTCATGCATAAGCTAGCTTCGATGGGCATCCACTTGGACATCGTGGGCTTCGACGCCTGCCTCATGCAGATGACCGAAGTAGCGTACGACCTCATGGGAACTGCTGACATAGTGGTTGCCTCAGAGGAGTATGAGCCTTGGGATGGGTGGTACTACTCGGGCTTCCTAGTGCCCCTAATACTGAACCCCGACATGACGCCCGCCGAGCTTGCAGCTAAGATAGTGGAATCATACAAGTACTACTACACGGAGATTGAGCCCCTCGACTGGGTCACCCTCTCAGCCATAAACCTTACTAGCCTCTCGAATGCGATAAGCGACTTGGACAATATGGCTATGCTCCTAACCTACGATGTGTTCTTCTACCCGGAGAACGCTAGCGCCGTAGGTAAGGCGCGATCCCACGCCAAGAAGTTTGGGTCGGGTGACTACATAGACCTATACGGCTTCGCAGAAGCCATAAACTCGACGCCAGGCTTCCCCTACGACCCGAGGCCCGCTGCGGCGAGGCTGCTCTCGGATCTAAACGCCTCCGTGATAGCTAACTATGCGGGTCCCAGCGAGGCGGGTGCGCACGGCATCTCGATCTACTTCCCGCCCGACGTCGACTGGTACCTAGAGGAGAGGTACTGGTACTTCTATCAGGTAGCGCTCGCAAGCAACACGTGGTGGGGCTGGTTCCTCGACTACTACTTCTACACGATGAAGCCGACGGAGCACCTAAGGGTTAAAGTAGTGGTGCCCGCGGTGGCTACTCCAGGCTCTAATACGACGGTATACATACTCACATCCTACGGTAAGGCCGACATATACGTGGACCAGCTCCAGGTCTACCTCATGGCGCCCAACGGCTTCGAGGAGCCCGTAAAGGCCTTCGCGGTCACACCCGGAGTCTACGCGGCGACCATTCACTTACCAGCCAGTAACTCCTCAACCCCCTACCTAGTCAGGGCTAAGGCTGATTATTGGTTCCTCTCGGCCAGCGATGGAGCCGTAATATACGCTAGCAAAGAGCTTGGAGGGATCCCCGCCCTATCAGAGAATCTCACCGCGCTCAAGGCGGTGATAGAGGAGTATGGAGGCTACATAGAGGCCATAAGGGGAGACGTAGCAGTCATAAAGACCCTCGTGGGCGATATAAACGTCAGCGTAAACAACCTACACCCAGCCCTCGAATCCGTTGAGAACGGCATTGCCACGCTGAACACGAGCCTGGGAGCACTCAGGGTAGACGTGCACAGCCTCTACCCCATGATTGAGACCATAAACGATGGCATCGCAATCATAAGGACTACGCTAGGCGACATACAGGCGAGCCTCTCAACACTTAAACCAGAGATAGAGGCCATAAGGGGAGACGTAGCCATAGTGAAGACCACGCTAGGCACCGTTAATGTAAGCCTCAGCCAGCTCAAACCCGTCATAGTAAGCATACAGGGAGACGTAGCAGTCATAAAGACTACGCTAGGCACCCTGAAGGGGACAATAGAGTCTATACAGGGAGACGTGGCGACAGTGAAAACTAGCCTAGGAACGCTCAAGGCCTCCCTCAGCGAGTCCATAGCGGCGCTGAAGAAGAGCCAGGAGGAGGGCTTCAAGGACGTAAAGAACACGGTGAAGAGCAGCTCCACCTCGATAGGGAATAAGATATCAAAGCTTGAGGCCAACATCACAAGTCTCTCAGATAAAGTAGAGAACATATCAAGCACGCTAACGGCCACAGAGGCGATACTAATTGTGACACTCATAGTAGCGGCTGCGGCTGCCTATGGATCATTCAGGAGAGGGTGAATGAACCCACCCAGGATTCACTAATACCACTTTAACTAACTCTTTCCAATTCTAATTAGGATCCCTTGACGCTTGATTTTTCACCTCCCGCAAACTTCCCAGAATCGGTTGGCCACGGTGATGGCGGGTTGAGGCTCCTACTATACGGGATCTTAGCTGCCGCCGCGGGGGCGCGCGAGATAGATGTTGACGCCAGTGGATGCGATAGCGTTAGATGCCTACTTGAGAGGGCTGCGAGGGTGAACAAGGGCCTAGCCAGGGCCTTGGAGATCCTAGAGTGGGACATCGTAGTGGTAGCCGATGGTAGGAGAATAGGCTTAGAGGATCGAATAGGGAATTGGGGGAAGATAGCCGTCCTACCCCCCGCGAGCGGGGGCTCGCCGGGGGGATCCCGCGTCTTTGGCGGGATCCTAAAGCCGGGTGATGAAGTAGATATAGATGAGATTATAGAGAAGCTTACTGGTCCCGGCGTCGGTGCTATAGCGGTCTTCGTGGGAGTCGTAAGGAGCCCCAACGAGGGCGAGGAGGTCGAGTTTCTAGAGTACGACTACGACCCAGAGCTCACGGGCAAGTGGCTTACACGGATAGCCGAGGAGGAGGTAGAGAAGAGGGGCCTCTACGGCGCCGCTGCCTATCACTACGTTGGCAGGAGGTACCCACGCGAGAGAACCATGATAGTCGCTGTAGCTGGTGACCGCAGGGATAGGGTCTTCAAGGCCCTCGCAGAGCTTGTCGACAGGATAAAGCATGAAGCCCCCATATGGAAGTCCGAGAAGAGGGGGGGCAAACTATACTATTACGTTGGGAGTAAGGCCATAGACTTCGACGCGCTTAAGAGCCGCGACTCCTAAGCTCTTGGATCAGTTCCATCAAACCGGTGGACTCGAGCATCGAGGCGGCCTTTGAGAGTGCCTCCTCCAGGGTGTCGGCTGCCACGTTTAACACTATCCTAGTACCCTTAACCCTTATGCGCCACCTGTGCTCGCCGAGGAGCGTGTAGTGCTCTATAACCTCAAGCCTCTCCTCCACAGCCGCCACCCCGAGCTCTAAACCTCATAACTCTCCCCTCATAGTCAGGGATTTTATCGACGAGCCCCCTCCTAACGAGATCCGCTAACGCTCTGCGAAGCGGCCTTCTATCACCAGACCAACCCACGGCCTCGACTATCTCCTCCACTGTGAGAGGCCTGCTAGACCTGCACAGAATCCTGAGGAGCTCCTCCTCAAGAGCCTCCAGCGGGGGCACATCCTTACACCATCAAAAACTTTAAGCATACCCGGCTTTAACCTCACGCCCAGGCCTCGGCTCATTGACAGCATAACATATTCCGTTTAGGAACGAATTCTCTCCATAGACTACGTCATAGATGGTAAAAGATTTCAGCCTCGAGAGCCCCGCGGGATCTGGTGCGGGGTTTGACCTATACCGGATTCTATAGGCGGGGAGGCTGGCCTCGGTTCCGCTTTGTTCGGATCCCACTGCCTGGAGCCGTCTCCGGGGCTTTCGATTCGACCGTGCCCTTGCTTGTGTGGCTGGCCGTCCACAATGTTCACTTAGACAGCGTTAACGCTGAGGAGCCAGTCAGGGTTGACGTGAGAGCGCTTATAAGGGAATCCTCGGGGAGGTCTACTACCACTGTGGAGCTACAGAGGCCCTGCGTGTTTTCCGTTACATCAAAGTGCTCCGAAGTGTTTGCTAACCCGCTTGTAGTGGAGGCCAGAGTCTTCTTGGAGCCTGGGAGATACATTTACAACATAGAGTCCCTAGTCCTGCAGGGAACAGTGAAGGGGGAGGTATTCGCCTCCCTAGTGATGATACCTGCGACTAGGGAGACTATGAGTGGCTTCGAAGGGGGCCAGCGGTAGCGTTGAGCTAGTGTAGCGTAGCAATAGTTGGGGGCGCGCACGACGGATCCCCGCCTCATCCGCCCCTCCTCGGGGGTGTGGGCGGGGCAGGGCCGTTTCTTAAAGTGTAGACTTGACCTTATAACCCCTACCGGTACGCGTGGCCACTCGAGTGAGAGGTGCCTCGGAGCGTATGGAACGGGGTCTCGTGAGGGTACGTAGCAATAAGAGGCTCGCATCCGCTATAATATCCTCTGTTATGGGGGAATACCACGGCTACTATGCGGGTTGGGCGGCCCGGGAGTGCGGCGACGGTATAGTAGCGTTTGTCGATGGAAAACCCGCTGGGGCTGCTGTGTACTACGAGGCTAGGGGTTCTAGAGCCTCCATAGGCGTCGTGTACTACGTGGCCGTGCTCCCAGCCTATAGGGGCATGGGCCTGGGCAAGGTACTAGTCTTATCTGCCGAGGAGCTTATGCGTGATGTAGACGTCTACCTAGCCACCACAACAGAGGATAACGTGGCATCACACAAGCTCTTCTCCTCACTAGGCTACCAGGTACTCTCCTGGGAGGCCCTCGAGCAAAGAGTGGGTCACAGGGTCGCTGAGGCCTTCTACCTGGCTTCATGCGCGTATGAGGACGAGGTAGCGATGTACAAAGGCTCTAGGCCGGGCTGGCTTGATAGGCTTAGAGGGGAGCCCCTCGAGAGGATGCACGACGTGTGGAATAGGGTGTGCCTGAGACCCTACCTGCTCAGGGCCAGGAAGAGGAGGACCCTACCAGTTATAGGTAGCGTGCTACCTCTTTAGCAGCACAGCGAAATAGAAGCCAGGAGTTCCATGCAGCGCTGGGCGGAATAACGCCCCCCCACCGGCCTCCACAGCTCTTTCTAGGATCCCCCGGGGAGGCTCTACGATCTCCAGAGTCAGGGTCTCGACGGCCCACCCCACGTTTAAGGGGCCCTCGTCTGGGGCTAGGGTGCAAACACTGTAGAGCATCCTCCCCCCGGCGCGTAGGAGCTCCGCTGCAGCTCTGATGAAGCCCCTCTGATACCTAGAAGCGGATAATGAATCCCTCAGCGTCCTCCTATCGTAGACCTTTGGTCTAACCCCTATGTTCGAGCACGGCGGATCCACTATGACAGCATCCACCTTGCCCCTGAGAGCGGCTAAGGGGCCCGGTAGGGTCCTCGAGTCCCCGGCGATGACCTCAACCCACTCCATACCCAGTCTTCTGAGGGTCCTCCTGAGGAGGGCCTCCTTGCTGGGCCTGTCAACGGCTATCACCCTCGAGCCCGGGCCGGCGAGCTGCGCCGCGTAACTAACCTTACCCCCGGGAGCGGCGGTGAGGTCCACTATTACATCCCCGGGTCGGGGGTCTAAGGCGCGGACCGCTGCCATGCTGGGGAAGCTCTGGCCGTATATGAGGCCCTCCTCGTAGCCGGGGAGCTCGGATACCCTAGGAGCCCTGTAGCGGGGCTCAGTTATCCTCACGGCAAGCCCTCTCCCCTTAACCTTTATCTCGTCATAGCTCATCTCCGCGATCCCGCTTCCAACGATTACACCATTCTCTGATACAACGGTTACCTCCATGCCCCTCCTCAGCTCTCTGGGGGCCCACAGAACCCCTGGGGCGTAGAGGTCGCTCCCCATGAGGACGCTCTCCGCGGCCCTCTTATCGGCTACAACCTTGACGTCGTGGACAGGCACGGGTAGCGGGCCCTCGACGGGGTGCCATATGGCTTCTGGTAAGACGGTGTCTCTCTCGAACCTCAAGCCTATAGACTTTAAGATGTCGAGGTAGTCTTCCACGCTTACCTTAAGAGTGTTAACCCTGACATATAACCTAGTCGGAGGCGAGAGTAGCGCCTCCAGCTCCCTGCAGAGGCTGGCCGGGCCTTCCAGCAGTGCCTCAAGCCTCTCGAGAATCCCATAGTCGTAGTCTAACACTCCATAGCAGCGTAGGGCCACGCATCCACCCGGCAATAGGGTTCCTAGGCGGCCTATTCTAATTCTAATAGTACACGCTACCCCGGCTCCTGAGGTGAGGGTGTTGGGTGGCCTCCCAGGCATTTCAGCCGCTGTGAGGGAGATCAGGGAGGAGCGGACGCGTGGGGCGGCCTGGGCTGCTTATAGGGCGGCTGTCGGTGTTCTCGATGACTTGGAGTCTGGTGTCGACGTATGCGGCCACGTCGATGAAGCCGTTAAACTAGTTGAATCCGCGAACCCCTCCATGGCCAGCCTAGCGAATGTCGCATACATACTGAAGCTCTCATGTGAGAGGGGGGATCCGGAGGCTTCGATGAGGAGGCTCATAGGCGTCCTCTCCAGGTATAGGGAGGAGCTTATTGAGGCGGCGCGCTCACTCATCGTTGAGGGCCTGGTTGTAACCATAAGCTACAGCAGCAGCGTTGAGGCCGTCCTAAGAGCGTGGGCTGGGGAGGTTTCGCATGTAGTGATAGCGCAATCCCAGCCTGGGGGAGAGGGCGTCGAGCTGGCCAGGCTACTTCGATCCAGCGGGTTCAGCGTCAGCGTGGTGCCGGATCTGGCGATACACCTTTACCTGGATAGAGCGTCTCTCTTCATCTTCGGAGCCGATGCCGTGACCAGGGATGGCTGCATAATAAACAAGGTCGGCACCAGGCTGATCGCGGAGGCCGCCGTTAGGAGGGGTGTTAAGACCCTGGCCGTCTTCGAGCCGTACAAGATCCACCCGAGTAGGGGGTGCGGGGGTATACCGATATCGACGTGGATCTGGAGGGTGCCCGACTGGGGCGACGAGGTAGTACCAGTTTTCGATGAGACCCCTCCCACACTCGTGGCGGCGGCGCTGACGCCGAAGGGGGCGGTGGAGTGGGGGGCCCTAGCCGCTAAGAGGGCTGAAGACCTACACAACGACTTCATCTCACGGGTCCTGGAGGGCTAAGACGCTCCACGTGGTAGCCGCGGAGATCCTATGCAGAGCCCGGGATCCCTAAGTAGTCTCGCAGCCTTTAGGGGCCTGCAGAGCCTGGAGGCACGGACTGTCCTAGGTGAAGCGTGGGTGGAAAGGGATCAGGTCCGTCATGAGTAGCAGGCCCGGCGGCCTGCCCCCTATGTCTTCTGCTATGCTGAGTACTATTGATGCCGTGCCCCAGTCACCGTGGGTGCCCGTGCTCCTCCACTTAACGTGGGCCTCCGGGCCCTCTACTTCTATCTCCTCGAAGTCCTCTGCCCCCACGTAGGCGTGGAGTTCTACCCTAATCACCTCCCTACCCTCCACGTAGCCTGCCCCATACCCCCTCACACCCGCGCACATGCCCTGGGGCACGTGGACGCCATGGGCTTCTATATCCCTCGACGCAACTACTACGTCCTGAGACTCTCTAACCTCGCTTAGAGCGAGCCCGGCGGCGTCCGCTATGAGGAGCACGGACTCCGCGTAGCCGACGTGCCCCGTCATCTCGCCCCTCTTAAGCCTCTCCCTCACCACGCTGGGGTCCTCTCCGACCCCTATCTTACGCTGGAAGGGTAGCCTCCTCTTGGAGGCGTCGAGGCTCCTCACAGCCCTGACCCTCTCCACCACGCCGATACTTGCAGAGACGGCTATTGCCAGGGTATCCAGTAGGAATCCGGGGTTGATCCCCGTCCCGATTACGCTGACACCCCTCGATCTAGCGTGCGAGTCTATGAGCCTAGCGATGCGCGGGTACCTGTAGTACGGGTATGCTAGCGTTTCGCATGTCGATACCACATCGGCGCCGACGTCGACTGCAGCTAGTATTTGCTTGTAGACCCTGTCCAGGAAGGAGCCTGTAGCGTGTATAACAACGTCAACGCCGCGGAGGACGTCGGGATCCTTTGAGGCACTCACCCCCAGCCTCTCTTTGAGGCCTAGAATCTCCCCGACGTCCCTACCCAGTATGGAGGGGTCTATGTCGACTACGGCGCTTACCTCGTGCCCCCTCTGGAGCGCCTGCTTGGCTATCAGCCTACCTATGCTCCCGAAGCCGTAGAAACCCAGCTTAAGCCCCACGCGCGTGCACCCGGTATAGGGGGGAGGCATCTCCCATACTTAAGCCCAGGGCCTCCCCTTCAGCGTCTCCTCTAGGGTGTCGAGGAACGACTCGAAGGCTTTGAGGAACCTCTCCCTCTGCTCGCTGGTATGCACGAGTGAGGGGAGAAGGTGCATTGTGCCCTCGGTCAGGTAGAGTATGCCGTTGACCCTCATGTAGAGGTTAGCAACCCTTTCCACGACCCTGCTCCACCGGAGCTCGCGGGCCTCCCGGGCGTTCCAGGGCCTCCGGCTCCGGGTGAAGTGTATGCCTATCATGCTGCCAGCGCCCGTGGCCCAGCAGGGCCTCCCGTGCTCCTCACATAGCCTGTCGAGCCTCGCCTTGAACTCCTCCCAGGCCCTATTCGACTCCTCGTAGAGCACCCTATTCCTCGCCAGGTAGGATACGAGCGCCTTCCCAGCAGCTATCGAGACCGGGTTGCCCACGAAGGTGCCCCCGTGGAAGCTCCTCCTGCGGGGATCGGGGTTTCTAATATGGTCTAACAACTCCATTACGTCACTCCTGCCCCCGAAGGCACCCGCCCCCGGCATGCCACCTGCCACAGCTTTCCCGAGCACAACTAGATCCGCGTTGACACCGTAGTACTCCTGGCCACCGCCAAGTGCCAGTCGAAAGCCAGTGATCACCTCGTCAAACACCAGTAGGGCCCCATACTGATCCGCTAGACGGCGCGCCTCCACCAGGAACTCGCGCCTAGCCTCAATGCAGCCGCCAGCGCCTAGGACAGGCTCGACGAACACCGCCGCGACCTCGTACCTCCTGAGAGCATCCTCGAGCGCATTAATATCGTTGAATGGTACCACTATAGTGTATTTTATGAAGTCCTCCGGTAGCCCCAGGCTTTCAGGGCCTCTCCAGGGGGGCGTTACACCCGTGTGGAGCGAGTCGTAGCCCCCGTGCCAGCCACCCTCCATCTTAACTATGTACTTCCTACCCGTGTAGGCCCTCGCCAGCCTCGCGGCGTACATGTTAGCCTCAGTGCCGCTATTGGTGAACCTTACCATCTCAACGTTAGGAATAACCTTTGTGAGTAACTCCGCGTACTCCACCGCTAGAGTGTTCTCGTAGCCCAGGTGGGTGCCCCTCTCGGCGGCGGCACGGCAAGCCTCCTCGACCACGAAGCGGGGTGAGTGCCCTAGAACGTGGGCTCCATGACCCATCCAGTAGTCGTCATACACGTTACCATCCACATCCACAACCTTAGTCTCAACGGCGCGCTCAATGAATGGGGGGTAGGGGCTCAGGTAGCGGATATGATAAGTCACACCCCCCGGAAGCACCTTCCTGGCACGCTCGAAGGCCTGCCTGGAGCGGGGCGTTTTCTTAGTGTACTCTTCAACTAGGAACTTCCAGAGGCCCTCGAGAACCGCATCAACCTCCAACGTTGATCCCACGTGTAGTGGGGGAGGATACTATAAGGCTATATGCTATATGAGCTGGTGCTTGATATAGCCCGGAGCTACTTAGTACTACAGCGAGGGGAGTCTTAGTACGAACACCTTTAACCCGCTACAGGGGCCTCTGGTATGCGGTGAGAGTATGAGCAGGAGCCTGAAGGAGCTGATCTATACTGCGGAGAGCAAGGAGGCCGCTGTCATGGAGAAGAAGGAGGGCCACCTACCAAAGATTGAGGCCCCCGACACTGTGAAGGCTGGAGAGCCCTTCCAGGTCAAGGTCAAGGTCGGCCCTCACCCCAACCAGGTCCAGCACAGCATAAGGAGGATAGAGTTATGGTTCAGCGAGGAGGGCAGGGCCTATAACCCCATAAGACTAGCCACCATAGAACTGGAGCCCGTCTACGCTGAGCCCGAGGTAACGGTGACTGTAACCCTCCAGAAGAGTGGAACCCTCCACGCGCTAGCCTACTGCAACCTCCACGGGGTCTGGGAGTCCACCAAGGACATAAAGGTCCAGTAGCCCCGCCCTCCGCTAACACAATTTTTATATGGGTATAGACCAGGCCTCCCCCGTCATGGGATCGGCGTGTGGGGGATATGCAGGCGTTTCTATACGTTTTCGCGTTATCCCTACTCCCAACGGTGGAAGGGCGCTACGCGGTACTCGCGGGGAGACTCTTAGGGCTCAACTGGGCTGAGACCCTAACCGCTGCCATCGGCGGCGTCATACTACTCGGCGTCACCCTACCATGGCTCTTACCTCTCGTGGATCTCGTAGCCCATAGGATGGCTGAATCCCAGCATGGGATCCTATCTAGGGCCGCCAGGGCTTACCTGGGCTACGTTGAGTCGCTGAGGAGGCGCTCTAGGAGGTATGTTGAGAGCTATGGGCTCCTCGGGTTAACACTCTTCGTCGCCCTGCCCCTCCCCGGCACTGGTGAGTGGAGTGGGGCCCTCGCCGCCTACCTGCTTGGGATAGATAGGAGGTTATCGATGCTAGCCCTCATGTTGGGGGGTCTCGCCTCTATTTCGATAA
The DNA here is from genome assembly GCA_026985385.1 of Acidilobaceae archaeon. GTDB lineage: Archaea > Thermoproteota > Thermoprotei_A > Sulfolobales > Acidilobaceae > Calypsonella. Next base: position 11,482 of record JALSQM010000030.1, read on the forward strand.
CCCTACCCCTCTCCTATGGTACCCCTCCTTGGCGTTAGCGTTTAATCCCGTGTCGGGGAAATCATTTCTGGGGTGAGAGTCTTTTGAGTGTCCAAGAGCTGATAGAATACTTTAAGCGTGAAGCTGAGCGTGAGGAGGAGTATGCTAAGAGGCTCGAGGATACGGCGTCCAAGTCGAGGAACCTCATGCTTAAAACCCTAATGAAAGCCGTGTCCCTGGATTCTAGGAAGCACGCGGAGCTCTACCGGGCCCTGGCGGCGATGCTCGAGAAGCCCTCTCTTGTAACGGAGGAGGAGAGTGACGCCGTCTTAAAAGAGATAGAAAGGCACATTGAGGAGGAGCGCTCTTCCATCGAGGAGCTGGAGAGGCTGAGGAAGGATGAGAGACTGAAGGATAACGCGCCCGCACTCTTCATCATAGAGATGATGCTCAGAGACGAGAACTTCCACCACGCACTACTCAAGAGGCTCCACGACTCCGTAGTGAAGCCCCACACTCTGACTGAGAAGGATCTCTGGGAGATGCTGTGGAGAGACGCCCTGTGGCATGGAACCCCCGGCGGGTAAAGTCGAGGTGGATCAGGCGAGTGTAAACGCCCTACTGAGACTGGATAACGTCGTCGAGTGCACCGTAGTAGAGAGGCTTAACAGGTTCGTGGTAAAGGTGTTTAGAGGGTCAACCGAGGCCCTCGCCCACACCAACAATACTGGTAGCCTGAGGGGCGTGCTGGAGAGGGGGCGTAGAGCATACTGCCTGCCCAAGGCCTCGGGTAAAACAGGGTTTAGGCTTGTGGCCGTGGAATGCCCCGTAGGCGCTGCCGCCCTCATTGATACCACGCTTCAAATGCGCGCCTTCGAGGAGGCCCTGGCAAGGGACCTCATACCCTGGCTCCGCGGCTGCAGGCTCGCCCGCAGAAACCCTAGGGTGGGCGACTCGGTACTCGACTACCTGCTAGACTGCGGGGGTAGACCCACCTACGTAGAAGTTAAGAGCGCCGTGCTAAGACTCGGGGACGGCACCGCCTCATACCCGGAGCCCGCGAGCGCCCGTGGGCGCCGCCATGTAAGGGTTCTAACACGCCTCTCCATGGAGGGGTATAGGGCCTTGCTAGTCTTCATAGCCGCAATACCCGGATCTAAGGGCTTCAGGGTAAACAGCCGAGCCGACTCCCTCCTACCGAGGCTGCTCCTAGAGGCCTCCCTGAAGGGAGTCGTCATTAAGGCGTTATCTTTATACTACGACCCGCAGGCGAGGCTAGTGCTCCTAGAGAACCCCGACTTGCCAGTGCTACTCTAGTACCGGCAAAGCCGCTTAAGCGCCGCCCCGCGCGGGAGATGGTTGAGCGCCTCTAGCCTGCGCTTCAGTGCTTCCCGCCTCCAGAAAGCCCTCTCCCCCGCAGGGGGGGCTGTGGGGGTCGTCAACCCGGATCCCGAGTAGGTAGCAGCGCCTCGTTAGGCTACCGTAGAAGAGGCAGTTCTGACAAGAGGGTAATCTTTGATGAGCGGGGCCCTTCTCCCCGACTCCCTGCTTAGAAGCCATCCTCTTCAGAGCCCTCTCTATGCCTTTGTCGACTAACTCCTCTATAAACATAGCGTAATCCCTGCGCCCTAGAAGGTTAGCCATTAAGCCCGCCTTCATCGAAGCGTTAACCTCGAGTAGAACCCCGCCGTCGGCCCTCTTCAGGGTAAACTCGATGGTGAAGTCGTAGTCTGAGCCCTCGATGCTAGTGTAGGTTACCCTGTCATCCGCCTTCACTACTTTAAATCTAACCCTATAATAGCGCGTGAATCCCAGCTTAACCCACTTAAACACAACCTCGTATACCTCATCCTCCAGCCTCTTAACGGCATAAGTGTACTTGCCCGATCCCAGAAAGTCTTCAACGTCAAGCAGGCACTTAAGGCACCTATCGGGGCTGATGTTTAGCCTGCGAGCGGTTCTATGGCGAAGCAATACTGATACCCGCCCATAAGATACCCGTTGCATGGCATTAAGTTAGTAGGCTTATTTAGAACGCGTCAAACCCACGGGGAAAGACCTTACCTGCCCGTCCACGTAGCAGAGGCTATCACGGGTACAGCTTCCAGGATATAAACTCGGAGGGACCTTCTAGGCGGTGAGTGGGGGGTAAGCCATGGAGGAGGGGATCCCGGGCCATGCCTCTCACGAGAGATGGGCTAACGAGCTTCAGAGGAGGCTACGTGAACTGGGCGTCTCCTTCGAGGCTGAGGGTGAGGCGACTAGAATAAACCTGGGAGAGGGTATCGTGGTCGAGATAGCTGAGGCCCCCGAGGGGGAGGAGGGCTATGCTGTCGTGGCAAATATACCCCTCCCCACAGGAGGGGATCCCGAGTACGCCGACTCAGTGGCGCTAGCCCTGAAAGTGCTGGCGGCGCTTGGCAGCGAGTTGAAGTACGAGTTGGACGAAAGCCTGCCTGGGTATCCGATGCTACGGGTGAGGGCGGTCTTCAAGGATCCTCTCGATATGAGTAGGAGGCTCTTGGAGGTTCTCGAGAGCGTTGCAAAACGGTAGAGGCCCCGCCTGGATCCCCACCCTACTCCACTATCGACGGATTCCTCCTATACTCCTCCCTTACAACGAACGGGAATGTTACGGTCGTTATCATCGCCATGGCTATTATAGCCGTGTAGAGCTTGTCATCAATTAAACCGTACCTGAGCGCTATTAGTGTCAGTATCATCCCGAGGGTTCCCCTGGCATTCATAGCCCATCCTATGAACCATAGCTGCCTTAGCGACAGCGTGGTAAAGGGCTTAGCGGCCACTGTGCCGCCTATCTTGCCTAGAAAAGCTATGAGTGTTAGCACCGCTATCTCGACAGGGTTATGGAGAAGGTACTCCACATTAAAGTCCAGCCCTACAACTAGGAAGAAGAAGGGCACTAGGAAGCCCAGGACTATAGCCTCAATGGCCTCAACAACACGCTGGTGCTCCTCCCCCGCACCCTTCGCCGAGTGCGTAATGCTGTATTGGAGGAAGAAGCCTCCGAGGATAGCCCCTATAACGGGGCCCAGCTCGAATACAGCCCCGAGCGCCGAATAGAAGAGGAGCACCGCAGCGTAGAACCACAGCCCCTCATAACCCTTAATGCTAACTCTGGGGAGTAGACGCGCTAGGAGTTTCGATACGACGAGGCCTAAGACCAGATAGGCGACCGCGTAGACGGGCATCCTCAGCGCCTCTCCACTTAGAGTGCCAGCCTCTATCAACGCGAGAGCCATTGCGAGCGCGATAACCTCCATTACGTCATCGGCAACCGCCGCCAAGAGCGTTACAGCACCAATCCTCGTGTTGAGGACGCCCAACTCCATGTAGACCTTAGTTGTTATCTCCTCCGCGGTAACACCCAAGACGATACCGACTATGAAGGCCGCCTTCCAGTCATACCCAACATGGACCGCGTAGAGGTACCCCAACGCGAAGGGGAGGATGAAGCTTAGAGTTGCTATGGCCACGCCCTCCCTGGTAGCCCTTCTTATCTTATCGAGTTCTATCTCAAGGCCTGCAAGGGCAAGTAGCAGAAGCGCCCCAATCTCGCCCAGCGATCCTATAACGGAGATAGACTTATCATCGAGGAGGCCGGCCTTGACAACCGGCAGGCCGAGAATTATGCCGGCCGTGATCTCGCCTATCATCTCGGAGACTCCGACCTTCCTCGCTAGAGCCGACGCGACATAGGATAGTATAAAGGCTATTGAAACCGACACAATCCACCTATCGGCCTCCGGCACAAAAGAAATCCACTCGGCACTCAGAGCCCCCACACGCCACCAACCACTGAGAGCCAAGCTCCACAGGTTATTTATGAGAACTCCTCCGAGAACTTCTCAAGACTCTCAGCACCTAACCATCGGGCTCAGCCCACTCTAGGAGGGTGCTCTCGCCGGATGCAGCGAACCCTTATTTACTGAATGAATGGGTAGACATAGAATCGCTGAAGCTGGTGGGAGCTATGGCTAGAGATCATGTTATCGTGAGGATATGGCACGGCAGGGTTCCTAAAGATAAGGCTGAAGCCTATAGGGATTTCCTTGTGAAACGGGCAGTTCCCGATTACGAGTCCGTGGAGGGTAATCTAGGCGTTGAGATTCTCATGAAAGAAAATGGAGATGCAGTTGACTTCCTGATACTATCCTATTGGGAGAGTATAGATGCCATCAGGAAATTCGCTGGAGAGGATTATGAGAAGGCGAAATACTATGATGAAGATAGGGATTTCCTTCTAGAGTTTGAGCCAAAGGTACAACACTACTATCTGGTATGGTCATCACGGAAATTCGAATGACAAACGTTTCAAGTAAATACATACAATTATTATTGATAATTTATAATCGTCTTAGTCAGCTGGCTGTAAATGAGGATTGCTCTTAGTTAAGTTAGTCTTTCGCTATAGGCCCTACCACCTGTCTCTGGAGCCTCGCCCTTGCCGCTAGTAAGGCTTCGCGAAGTGCTTCCCTCCAGAGGCTACTCTCCAGATCGACTGCTCCCTCCTCCACTAGCTTGGCTAGTACTGCTAGTACGTGCTTGCAGAGGATCCTCCTCGGCGCGGAGCCGAG
>JALSQM010000031.1 GCA_026985385.1 Acidilobaceae archaeon
CAGGGCCCCGGCTAGGGCCCTCCTAACCTCCTCGACTACATCGTCAACCCTCGCATCTCCGGGTGCTAGGACCACGTAGGCGAGGCTCCTCTGGGAGACCAAGTCCTCGGGGCCCACTATAACCATGGGGGCCCCCTCGCTGTCGAGTGCGAGGCCCAGCGAGAGCCTTAGCGGTATTGGGGGTAGGTAGTTCTTCTTTCCGTAGACCATGAAGGCCCCCCGTGCGAGGTACTCGCCTGGGGGCGGGCTCTTGGAGACCTGCCTCCCCCACACCCAGTAGACCCTGACGCCCCCCACGCCGGCCCTCCACGCCTTGCTATAAGCCGCGGCTATCACCGCGGCGTCCAGCAGGTCTTCGGTGGGGGGTGTGGTGCCCTGGGTCTTCACCACGACGGCGGGGGCCCCGTGGATGTCGGCGTGCATGAATATGTCGTCGTCCCCGAGGTACCTCTTCACGACACTCTCATTCTGGCTCGCATCCCTACCGCCGATGGCTAGGAAGCCGTTCCTCGTTATGATCCAGTGGTACCTCTCATACCACTCCCTACGCCTCCTCCGGGCCGCCTCCAGGACCCTCCTAGCCCGAGCCCTCAGCTCCAGCTCAGCCAGCCTGGCCTCCGCCTGCTCGAGAGCCTCCCTAGCCCTCCTAGCCTTGGCCTCCGCCTCCCCCGCCTCGGCGTAGAGCCTAACTATCAGCTTGTCAACAGTCTCCCCCGCCCTTAGAGTGACCTCCCCCGGGAGCCCGGGCAGGCGCACACGGTAGACCCCCCGGGAGGGTTCGACCCCTACAACGCCGGGGCACCTAGAGGCCTCACCCCAGCCTCCCCGGGCCCTGGAGGCCTCGACGCACTCGACAACCCTGGCTAGGGCGTCGTAGTTCGAGGCCACCGCCTCCGCTAGTTCCCTAAGCCTCCTGGCCTCCTCGAGATACTCCTCCATCACCCTCCTGGCCTCCTCCAGGCTCGCCTGGAGCTTAGCCCTCTCAGCCCCTGCCCCGCCAGGCGGGGCCTCGCCGCCCTGCTGGATGCTGGCGAAGAGGTCGTCGAGAGCCTCGTCTATGGAGTCGTACACTCTAACCTCCACGTTGGAGCCCTTGAAGCGGCGGGGCTCGAAGGGCGTCGCTTCTGCTACTCCCTCGCCCAGCGCAAGATAGCCCCTCCCAGACCTCGACTCCTCGAGTAGCTCCCTCACAGCCGAGGCGAGGGCCTCCAGCTCGGCCTCACCCAGGCTCTCGGGCTGCCTCCGGGGGTCGACGCCCGCTCTGTAGGCCGCCTCCTCGGCTGCCTCACCCGGGAGGCCGAGGCCCCTCACGAGCCCCCTGACGACGTCCCTCTGGCCCCTGAGGGCCTCGGATAGCTCCCCGGCGTCGGGGGGTTTGAGGGGGTCACGCGCGGGGGGTGGTGGAGGCTCGTAGGGCTGCCTGGGCTTCACGGCCCTGTCGCGGAGCTCCATGTACCTCGAAGCCGCCAACACCACGCCGTTGCCGTCGAGTAGCGCTGCCACGCCGCGGGGCACTAGCTCCACCACGAGGCTGTAGCCTCCCTGGAAGCGCAGCAGCGCTATCCTATCCCGGCCGAGCCTCGAGGCGGACTCAAGCCTCCTACCCTTCAAGTGCTTCCTCAGAAGCATCAGGAGGGGCGTAGGCCTAGACTCTCCGGGAGGCCTGAGCCTCCTGGTCGCGTGGATCCTCCTACCAGGCTCGGCCACTACGAGGTAGTCTAGGCCTCCCCCCTTGAACCTCAGGAGGAGGGTGTCGCCCTGCTGGTAGACGTTAACAAGCCTCAGGCCCGCAAGCTTTGAGCCCGTCGCTCGAATCCACGCCTCTAAGTCGAGTACGCTCATGGACCTCCTAGCCACGAGCCGATCCCCAGGCATAGACCCAGGTAGCCCCAGCCTTGAAGAGCAAAAAGGTGGGGGAGAGCCCGGAGTGATCTAAGGGGCCTCCGGGGTTACTCGTATATCTTGTGGCGCAGCGTTATCCGGCGATCCTCGACCTCTATTACGACGGGTTCCTCCTCGAGCTTCTTATAGTCTACCTCGGAGCTCACCGGCTTGGCCTCAGGTGGCAGCGGCTTCCTGGGCTTCCACTCCTTGGGCGGCGGGCTTATGCCCGAGATCTTCTTCTTCCTGTAGAGCCCGAGCTTGTACTTGAAGAGTATGCTGCGGAGCCTTTGTATAGCCTGCGCTGGATCCACGACCTTCGGGCAGACCATGCTGCAGGTGCCGGCGTAGTGGCAGCGGTGGCAGCCGTGCTCGTCGTCGGCTATCTTGAGCCTCATCTCCCAGGCCTCGTCCCTAGTGTCTATGACGTAGCGGAACAGGTACCCCAGCGCCTGGGGGCCCAGGTAGTCGGGGTCTATAGCCGCTACGGGGCATGCGGCGTAGCAGAGGCCGCAGCTTATACAGAGCGTGAACTCCTCGAGGTACTCGTAGTCCTCCCTACTCATGAGGTACTGGCCCTTAGGATCCTCCTGCTCCTCCCTATCATTCCTGATCAGGTAGGGCATCACCTTCCTGTGCTTCTCGAAGAAGCTGGTGAAGTCCGTCAGCAGATCCCTGATTACGGGGAAGTTGTAGAGGGGCTCAACTGTTATGACGGGGTTCGCCTCATCAGCGACCTCCGCTATCTGGGTCTGGCAGGCCAGCCTCGGAGTCCCGTTGATAACCATGCCACAGCTACCGCAGACTCCCATCCTGCAGCTATACCTCATTACTAGGGTGTGGTCTATCTCCTCCTTGATCTTCAGTAGGGCGTCGAGCACAGTCATGCCCCTGTGTGTCTCGACCTTGTACTCCTGCCACCACTCCCTCCCGCTAACGGGGTTGTACCTCCTAACCCTGATGGTCACCACCTTGGGTGGGGTCTTCGTAGCCGCCTTCGGGTCTATGCCTACCACTGCCCAGCACCCCCGGGGCTCACCATAGCTTTACCACGGTGTAGGTGCCGAGTATCGCGAAGATTATGAATATGAGCCAGAACAGCGCGTCCCAGGCTCTGCCCCACCTCGGCCTCCACTCGTAGAGGATCCCCCTGACCCCGTTGAGGCCGTGGAAGAGGGCCACGTAGGCCAGTATTAGTAGTCCCCCTGCCCACCAGCTGTGGTACTGGTGCTGCACGAACTGGCTGTAGAGGGTCTCGTGGTAGTGGTGGTAGCCCCAGAGCCATGGGAGTCTCTCCGCTAGGTGGTAGCCTAGGAAGAAGATGAGGAGTATAGCCGTTATATACTGCCACACCTGGATCCTCGAGGCAGCCATCTCACCACACCCCGAATATCAGTAGGCCAGCTACAAACCAGAGTATGGGCCAGAGGGCGAACACGGCGTAGAGCAGCTTCCTCTGGCAGGCCCTGTAGGTGGGCGGTATGTAGGGGGGCTTCGGGGGCTCTGGTTCTCCGAGGCAGAGCCCGAAGAACTCCGTTAGGAGTAGCCTTATCCCGTTCATCCCGTGGAATAACACGGAGCCCGCAACTATGAACTCGCCTATCTGGTTCCATATGTTGTTGAACTGAGTCATGAGGCTATCCCAGGCAGCCCAGCCCCTCCAGGCGGGGGTTCCCGTGACTACTATGTGGGCTAGGAGGTAGAGTATTATTATCACGCCGGTTACCCTATGCAGCACGAAGGCCAGCCTCTCGGGGTGGTCGGGCACCCTCACAAGCCAGGGGTTGAGGCTTGCCCGGAGGAGCCCGGGCATGTTCCTCTTAGTCCTCGGACCCCCACTCGACAAGGCATACACCCCCTCTAATACTTCCTCTCAACGGGCTTCCAAGTGGTCACCGCGACGGGCCAGTAGCTTATGGATACATCGTCCTCCCCATACCTAACGGCTAGCGTGTGCTTCAGCCAGTTCTCGTCGTCCCTCTTGGGGTAGTCGAGCCTGTAGTGTGCGCCCCTACTCTCAGTCCTGTTGAGCGCCGACTTCGCAACGACGAGGGCTACGTCTAGTAGGTTAGCAGTCTCCAGGGCGGCTACTAGGTCGGTGTTATAGACGGGATCCTTATCCTCTACGTAGACGCTCTCCCTGAACTTCTTCCTAAGCTCTATGATCTTCGCTAGCCCTTCCTGCATCTTGCCGCCCTCCCTGAATATGCCGAAGTACTCGCCCATAACGTTTCTAACCTCCCTCT
>JALSQM010000032.1 GCA_026985385.1 Acidilobaceae archaeon
CTCTAGGTCGGCTCCAAGCCTTATGGTGGCGGCGAGCCTCTGGACTACCTCCCTGAACGCCGTCTCCCTTATGCTGCCAGCCAGGTAGCTAAGTGCCTCGGAGAGGTTGTAGCCCCACTCCCTAGCAAGGAGGACGGCCCTCGCTAGGAGCTGCGAGTAGCGGCCGTAGAGCTTCTCGGACGACACAGCCTCCAATACCTTGCCCGGCGGCGGCCTACCGGAGGCGACGGCCCTCATGTGGAGCAGGGCGTAGACCAGGTCAAGGCTGACTCGGGGCGCTCCGAGGTATCTCTTAACAGCGCGCATAGCGAGGAGGGCGGAGCCCGCCACTAGTAGGGCGGCGCCGGCCCAGGAGGCGTGGCTTGGGGCCCTGTGGAGCAGCCCTGCCGCTAGGAGGGCGGCACCAACAGCTACCAGCGAGGCCGCTGCCACGCCCGGTGCCTCCGAGGCCTGGGCCAAGCGCATTAGGGGTCCCCCGCTAGAAGCTGAGCTGCCCCGAGCGCAGCCTTCGGAGCGCCTCCTCGACGCCGAGCCTGTCAGCCGTCACGATGGCCTTGAAGACCTTCGGGTACTCGAAGACCTTCTGCCTGACCAGCTCCCTGAGGTAGGCCGCCCTAACCTCTAACTCGTCGTAGATTATCTTCACGTCCCTCTTGGAGATCCCCCTCATAGTCGCTATCTTCTCCTCGAGCAGGTAGCTCGAGCCCCTCCCAGCGAAGAGGAACCTGTCATTGACGGGATCCCACGTGAATACCGGTATCGCCGCTATCCCATCCGAGGCCGGGTCGTAGCCTATGATCTCGTTCACCGTTATGACCCTCCTGGCTAGGAGGCCCGTCTTGGTGTAGACGGCGCTTTGGAACCATGCTATGTTTAGGCTGTCCAGGTTCGTCTTGGGCACGCTTATCGGTGGGTTGGTGAGCCTCTGAACAAGCCTGGTTAGGTCGGCTGCGTGGAACGTGGCCATTACCGGGTGGCCTGTCTGCATGGCTTGGAACGCTATGTTGCCCTCGGCCCCCCTTATCTCGCCCACTATTATGTAGTTCGGCCTCTGCCTCAGGGCGGCCCTGAGGAGGTCGAACATGGTAACACTCGTCTCGGGCCTCCCCGTGTCCCTGGTGAGCTCCCTCGTCCAGTTCGGGTGGGGCAGCACGACCTCGGCAGTATCCTCTATCGTGACTATCTTCGCTGTGGGCTTTATGAAGGCCGCTATAGCGTTCATGCTAGTCGTCTTACCGCTCGCGGTCTCCCCGCATATGAAGACGCTCATCCCCTCCCTCAGCATCATCCACATGTATGCCGCTATCCTCTCGTCGAAGGTCCCCCACGCTATGAGCTGTGTCACGCTTATCGGTATCTTGGCCACCCTCCTAATCGTGAAGTTGCTCCCATGCAGGCTCACGTCGCGCCCGTAGACTATGTTTATACGGCTCCCATCGGGTAGCGTGGCGTCTACCACGGGCCTCGCGTGGCTTATCGGCTTGCCTATCTTCTCGCCGAGCCTTATTATGAAGTCGTCGAGCTCCTCGTCCGTCTTGAAGCCGGCCGTGCTCTTCATGTTACCGAATATCTTATGTACAACGTAGATCGGGCCCACGCCGTTACAAGTTATATCCTCGAGGTAGGGGTCCCTCAGGAAGGGCTCTAGGACGCCTACGCCAACCTTATCCCTCACCAGATGGTACTTCAGGTAGTCTACCTCATCCCTCTTAACGGGGATCCTCTTAGGCGCCCTACCCGAGGCTAGAAGCCCCCGGTAATCCGGGGCCTCATCGACTGGGACCACTATCTCGTCTATGAGTGATAGGAGTATCGCCTTCTTCTCCTCGGCGCTCTTCGGGGTGTGCTCCTCCGTTATAGCGTAGGCCAGCGCCTCGTCCATGAGCCTCAGGAGCTCCGGGGAGGGCCTCGGGGGCTCCACCACAGCGTAGATGTTGAACGGCTCGTTGGGGTCCTTTGGGGTGTAGGCGTGTATGAAGACGCCCCCGCCAACGGGGTAGATGACGTTGAAGTGCTTAGCCCTCTTCAGGTCGGGGCTCGGCTTCTCGACAAGCTCGGGCTCCTCACCCAGCTCCTCGCCAGCCCTCTTAATGTAGTCCTCTAGGTAGGCCGGCCTATCTCCGAAGTCTATCTCAGCCCTAGCGGGCTCCCTCCTCTCCACACCCCTCCTGCGGAGCCCCAGCCTCGGCGGCTTCACCTTCAGCGCCTGGAGGCGGGAGGCCAATGCCTACACCCCCCTAGGCCTGGGAGACCATTATTGGGACGAGCTTGATCCCGAAGGCCGGGTCAACGTCGAATGTTATCGTGGTCTCTATGCCCGGCGGCGCCCCCCTAAGCTTCACTATGGAGAGCACTTTGAGGCGCCTCCCACCGACGACGGCCTGGCTCACGCGGAGGTAGCCATCAGCGGAGGCTAGGAGGTCGTTGATGAAGCCCTTCGGGGCCGCTGAGGGGTGTATGGTGGCTACGACCCCCAGCCCCTTGGAGGCGGCGGCGCGGAGGGCTACCACGAGCTGGTTGAGGAGGGGCTCTGAGGCTCTCGAGGCTATGTAGGAGAGGCTGTCCACTACTAGGAAGCCGTACTCCCCGGCGAGGCCGGGCAGTAGGCTGGCGAGCCTCAGGGCTATCTCATCCGCCACCTCCACCGTGAGATCCCCGGGGTACTGGAGGCTGTAGACCCTCAGCTGGCCCTTGATGTAGTAGTCCTCTAGGGGGAAGCCGGAGGCGGAGGCCTTGATTACGTAGTCGGCGGGCCTCGACTCGCTCGTGAGCACGAGGGCCCTGAGCCCGGCTCTGAGGGCCCCGAGCAGCAGTAGCTGGCTCAGGGCGGTCTTACCGGTTCCATGCTCCCCCTCGATGATGACTAGGGTCGGGTACGGTAGGCCCCCGCCCAGCTTGACGTCGAATTCCTCGTTTCCCGTGCTGAGGATCCTGAACTCGGGCACGGCGCTCACCCCCACGTCATGGATGCCATCACCCTCCCGCCCCTCGGCGTGGCGAGTGTCACTGTAACGAGGCTGCCCGGGGCGGGGGTGCTGGGTAGCACAACTACCACCTCGAGGGTCGTGCTGGGATCCCAGTAGCGGGGGGTGGAGGAGGTGTACTCGTGGAGCGAGCCCGTGGAGTCGTAGACCCCGTACACGTACCACCCGGGTGGGTGGTAGCCGAGGTAGTCGAGGTACCCTCCCCGGAAGGGGGCGTAGTAGACGACGCTGCCTCCCAGGATGTTAGTGTAATAGACTATCACGTCGAAGTGGGGGTAATCGTATATCACCCGGGATCCCAGGTTAGTAGCGTTAAGCCTCACCTCAAGCAGCGCCTCGTTATAGCTGACGCCCCGCAGTTCTATCCTATCTGACTCGAGGATGCTCATGCAGGCGTTGAGGCCCTTGGATAGCCCCTTCAGGGCCGTTATCGCCACACCCGCGACGGCGCCGATAACCACGAGCATCACATATAGTATTATCGTGGATGCCATCACGGTGGAGAGGCCCACGCCTAGTCACCCCCGCGGCAGCTCTACTACATCCTCAGCAGTCACCCCGTTGGGGAGCACTATCCTAACCCTCACGAGGTCGCCGTAGTCGTGTAGCGGGTCTACATTGAACCTAATCGTCTCCCCGGGGCTCCAGACGCCGTCAGCCCCGCCCAGCTCGGTGTAGTTGAACTCCCCCGGCTGCAGTGTCGCGTTGTAGTGGTAGTAGTCTAGGGGCCCCGTGTAGTTGCCCATGTAAAGGTCGATGGACTCTATCCCCCTGAAGGGGGTTGTCCCAACATTCTTGACGTACACGTATATAACACCGCTGGTCGAGTTCCTGTAGGCGTTCACTATCATCAACCTGAGCCCTAGGGCGTCGGCCTTCTCCTTTATGGTCTCCGAGAAGATGGACTCCACGTAGCTGAGCTTAGCTAGAACCACTAGAGCGAGGACGCTCGCCATCATAACCGAGACTATTATGAATATTGCATGCGCTATTGTTGTGGACTCCCCCAAGACTCGCCACCCCGGCGGCGGAGGACGGCTTTCACGAGCTCCTCGGTCACAGCTGAGACGTCGATGCCTAGCTCCCGCGCTATAGCGGCTAGGATAGCTATGCTCTCGTCGACACCCACCCCATGCTCATACCCGGTTCTGGCTATCTCTATGAGCCTTCGGAGCGCCTCCCTCTGGCGACTACTTATCAGGCCTGAGTCGTGGAGTATATCCACCATGCCAGCTAGATACTCTGCCGGAACCCTCGACTGCAGCTCGTAGGCCAGCCTGAGGAGGCCCGCCAGCTTCTCCAGGCTCAGCCTAGGCCTCGCACGGGGACTCGCAGGGGGCGCCGCCGGGGCCTCTAACGCGGGGAGGGCCGCCCCCCCATTACCTGGGCCCCGCTGGCGGGGGAAGCCCACACCTGCGGGTGGCTCAGTGGGCTTACTGGGCTCTCCCCCGGAGTCGGATCCTCCAGGAGCCTCGTGGAGCCCCCGCCCTCCCTGAGGTGGTCTGGATCCCCCGCTCTCCTCTCCCGCGCCGCCAGCGGCTCCGGCGCCGGAGTCATCGCCCCTATCCGCCGCTTGGGGCCTGGGTATTATGGGGTTTGAGATCTCGTCTATGGCGCTTCTAAGGTCGAGTATAGCCCTCCTCAGCGCCTCCACGAGCTCCCTGAGCTCATCGCCACTCCCGGGGGCGCCCTCCCCGCTCACACCCTATCACCCTGAATCTAAGTTTAAAAAATAAAAAAGAGGCGGCGGGGCTAGCCTAGGCTCACCTCCCCGCCGCCCGTGGGGAGGGAGGCTGGGATTGTTCTCTCGACTAGTAGTGGGGCTCCCTGCGGGGGCTTGATCTCGACTCTTATCGTGTCATAGGGGCCGATCTGGCTCTTGGATGGGAGGTAGACCACTACGAGGGCCTTCTCCCCGTACTCTAGTATGTTGTCGCCGTCATTTATCACGAAGACCACGGTTGCGTTGGGCCCTGTGGGGTTGCCCGCCTCAAGGCTGCTGTAGACCGTCTTCAGATCCGTGGGGCTGGTGTAGGGTCCCTTCTTGTAGACGTTGGGGTAGTACGTGCCGTTGACCTCCACAGCTATGGCGGTCTTGTTGGGGCTCATGTCTATCGGGTTCTTGCCGGATGAGAGGCGTAGGGGTATCACTAGCGCGTCGACCTTCCCGGTGCTTGTAACGTTGGCTATCACGTCGCCGTCAACCATGAGGGCGCTGCTGGCCTCGCCGAGGCTTGAGCCTATGGCCTGCTTGGCCTTCTGAGTGGCAGTCATACCCATGTTGAGGGCCACGAACGCCAGAGCCGCTGCTACTATCACGAATGCTATCATGACGATCGCGGCCTCTATGCCGACTATGCCCCTCCTACTCCTCCTACGCAAGACCCCACCCCACGGGTCTTCACCCTGGGTCTCGCGCACCACTCTGAAAATCCCCTTGTCAACGACGAGCAGGCAGCCCCCTGACTAGGCGTTGGGGGGCCCCACTACAAGCCCCGTGAAGTCCCCGTGTGGCTTGTAGCGGGGGTGCCATTGGGGTGTTACCAAGCCTACACTCTCTACACGAAGGAGCAGCCCCACAACCCCATGGAGCCGTGGGGGCGCCGGGTGCAGAGGCCATGCCGCTGGAGCCGCTGTACAGGTGGTCCTGCCCCAACTGCGGGGGACCGATAGAGGCGTCGAGGCTCGAGGAGGGGCTGCCCTGTAGCAGGTGCCTACCGGAGCCCCCGAGGAGGCGTGGGCTACTCGACGTTGCGAGGGCCCTCGAGGCGAGGGGTGCTCTGAGGGGCTACGCCTGGCTGGCCCACCTGGAGAGGGAGTATAGGGAGTTCGAGGCCTACTTTAGGGAGAAGACTGGGAGCAGGCTCTGGAGCGCCCAGAGGAGCTGGGCCCGGCGCCTCCTCTCGCTGGATAGTATAGAGATCGTCGCCCCCACGGGGGTTGGTAAGACCACCCTGCTGAGCGTCTACTCAGCCTACAGGGCTGAGAGGAGCGGGTGGAGGATCCTCTACCTGGTGCCCACCGAGAACCTCGTGGCCCAGACGGCGTCTAGGATCGAGGGCTACGCGCCGGGCATGGTGGCATCCTATAGGAGCAGCATGGGTAAGCGGTTGAGGGGTGAGGCCCTCGAGAGGATTGGGAGGGGAGACTACAGGATCCTGGTGGTTACCACGGGCTTCCTCCAGAGGAGGTTCGAGCTCCTATCCTCCAGGGCCCCCATAGACCTCGTTGTTGTGGATGACGTTGACAGCCTCCTGAGGGGTAGCAGGAACGTTGAGAGGATCCTCTACCTCCTAGGCTACCCGGAGGAGGTAGTCTCAACGGCCCTCCAGCTCGTGGAGTCCAGGGTGAAGCTCTACAGGCTCCTGGCCGCCGGGAGGGAGGCGCCCGAGCTGGAGGCTAGGGTGGCCGAGCTTGAGGCAAGGCTCTCGAGGCTCTCCCCGGCGCCCCGCGGGCAGCTTGTGATAGCGAGCGCCACGGGTAGGCCGCGGGGCTACAAGCACCTCGTATTCAAGGAGCTCCTCGGCTTCGAGGTGGGGGGAGGCAGCGACTACATGAGGAACGTGATAGACTCCTACACACTCACAAGCGATGTGACGGGCGAGGTCGTGAGGCTCGCCTCGAGGCTGGGGAGGGGGGGCATAGTATTCGTGAGCCAGACCCTCGGCAAAGCCTACGCCAAGGCTCTGGCGGCCAGGCTCTCCGAGGCCGGTGTTAGGGCCGCCACGGCGCTTGCCGGGGGTAGGAGGGCGGTTGAGGCGCTCGCCCGGGGCGACGTCGACGTAGTAGTCGGGGTCGCCAGCAGGTACGGCGTCGTTGTCAGGGGCATCGATCTACCCGAGGTCGTGAGGTACGCCATCTTCGCCGGAGTCCCCGCCAGGAGGATGGATGCCCTAGACGCCCTAGCGAGTCCCTCGAGGCTACTCAGGCTCCTCCTAGCCTTCGCCGACGAGGGTGACGCTGACGCTGCCAGGCTCGCCGACGAGCTGCGGAGGAGGCTCGAGAGGGTGAAGGATCCCAGCCTGGTACCGCTAGCCGTTAAGGGTAGGCTCTCGCCAGCTAAGGGGAGCAGCCTGGAGGCGGCCGCCGAGTCCGTTAGGGAGGCGCGCGAGTACGCTGTAGCCAGGCTCTACGGCCTAGTAGAGCCCGGGGGGAGGCTCTACATCGGCGGCACGGTCTACGCGCTGGAACCCCCGGGTCTGGTGGCGTACCTGGTAGATGCTCCAACCTACCTCCAGGCCAGCGGCCGCACGAGCAGGCTCTACAGGGGCTCCATGACCCTTGGGCTCAGCGTAGTCGTTGACAGCAGCTGGGAGATGGTGAGGGCCCTCCAGGATAAGCTACGCTGGTACGCTAAGGCCGACTTCAAGCCCTTCAACGATCTAGACCTGAATGAGGTCTCAAGGATGCTGGAGGAGAGCCGCCGGGGCGGGGGCCGCCGCGTGAGGGTTAGAACTGTGCTCCTCGTAGTCGAGTCCCCCACGAAGGCTAGGACAATAGCCTGGTTCTGGGGCAGGCCTGGTAGGAGGAGGGTCGGCAGGCTCACCGTCTACGAGACCGCGGCTTATGACGAGGAGGACTCCACGGTCTACCTCTTAACGGTAACCGCTACCAGGGGGCACCTCTACGATCTAGCAGTCGACGAGGAGGGGAGCATACACGGCGTCCACGTTGACGGAGACACCCTGAGACCCGTCTACACCAGCATCAAGAGGTGCCTCTCCTGCGGCTACCAGTTCACCGATGAGAGCCCCGTATGCCCCCGCTGCGGTAGCCCGGCCGTGCTCGACTCTAGGACTGTGATTGAGGCGCTCAGGAAGCTGGCTACTGAGGTAGACGAGGTCATAGTAGCCACGGACCCGGACAGGGAGGGGGAGAAGATAGGGTGGGACGTCGCACTAGCGCTTAAACCCTACAACCGCAACATCAAGAGGGGGAGGTTCCACGAGGTCACACCTAGGGCGGTCCTCGAGGCCCTCCGCGGCGCCGGCGGTTTCGATAAGCACCTAGTGGAGGCCCAGATAGCGAGGAGGGTAGAGGACCGCTGGATAGGCTTCGCCCTCAGCGGCCACCTCAAGGAGGTGTTCAAGGCACCATGGCTCGGCGCCGGCCGCGTTCAGACGCCCGTGCTCGGCTGGGTCATTGAGAGGTATAGGAAGTGGAGGGAGGGGAGGGGCTACAGGGTCATAGCCCGCCTGGAGGGTGGTGGGAGGCTCTCCCTCTACACCCGCGAGAGGGCCGAGGCCGAGGAGGCGGCCTCGGCGGGTGAAGCCGTTGTAGTGGAGGCAGAGTACTGGGAGGCTGAGAGGCAGCCTCCCCCACCCTACACGACCGACTCCCTCCTCTACGAGGCCGGCAGGCGCCTCGGCCTACCGGCGGGGCTCACCATGAGGCTGGCCCAGGAGCTCTTCGAGAGCGGCCTCATAACCTATCATAGGACTGACTCGGTTAGGGTCTCAACGACTGGTATGGGGGTGGCTAAGGCATACCTCGAGAAGAGGGGGCTGGAGGGCCTCTACAAGCCGAGGCAGTGGGGTGAGGGTGGGGCCCACGAGGCGATAAGGCCCACGAGGCCCCTCGACGCGGCCGAGGTTGAGAGGGCCGTCCTAGAGGGCACGCTGAGGATCCCCATTAGGCTGACGAGGCTCCACCTACGCCTCTACCAGATGATATTCGAGCGCTTCATAGCCAGTCAGATGAGGGAGGCAAGGGTGGTCATGGGGAGGGTGAGGGTTAGACTCGGCCCCCTCGAGCAGGTGCTGGAGAGGCCCGTGAAGGCGGTGGAGGAGGGGTACCTAGCAATAATGAGTGGGGAGCTGGCAGGGTGGCTCGACGGCCTCAAGAAGGGCTCTAGGATAAGGGTTCTCGACGCAAAGATAGTGAGGGCTAGCAACGTAACACTCTACAGGAGCGGGGACCTAGTCAGGCTCATGAAGGAGACCGGGATAGGGAGGCCAAGCACCTACGCGAAGGTCATAGAAGCCAATAAGAGGCACGGCTACATAGTCGAGAGCAAGAAGCGCTCATACATAATACCCACGAAGAGGGGGGTGGAGGTATACGAGTACCTCACAAGCAGGTTCCCAGAGCTAGTCAGCGTCGAGACAACCAGGAAGATGGAGGAGAGGCTAGACGCTATAGCAGAGGGAGTACTAGACGCGAGCAACGCTCTACTAGAGAGCTGGGCCGAGATAGAGAAGCTACTCAGCAACGCAAGCCAGGTAAGCCAGGCCCCCCTCGAGACCTGAAGAGGCAGGCCAGAGAACTCACGGGGGGCTCACCCCCGGGCGCCCCCACGGCTCCCCCCGGGCCCGGGCGTGGACTCGTGGCTCATGCGGAGGAAGCGCTATTCTAAGGGCTATCAGAGCAACGTGTATATTAGGGCGCCCGGTGAGCCCCCTCCTGTTGAGGGTGCTGCGTGAATGGCTAGATTAGGCGGGTTACCAGCTTATGCCACCTCAATGCTCCTAGTGATTATCGTGGCTCTATCGCCTGTGGCGGTGGCTGCAGGGCCCGGAGGGCACCACGGCCACCGTGTCGTAGAGGGCCTCCAGGGCCTTCATGTGGAGGTTACCATAACACCCCACGGCTACACGGTGACGGGCCGCGTGAATGCGACGGCCTCGCCCTCAGCCGAAATCGAGGCCCTCGATGGCCATGTCTCCTACCACTATGATAATAAGACGTGCACAACTAAGCTGGAGGGCTCCCTACACGTTAAGAGCGGGAAGCTCGAGGGGTCGAGGATAAGTCTAGCGGCGCGGGGCACGGGAGACCTAAGGGCGGTGAAGGGCCACCTAATATTCAAGTCTAAGAACCACATCGACGAGAGTATTTACACGAACACCAGTAAGGCCGTGTTAGACATCCACATAGGCTTGAACTCGACCAGTGAGGGCGCCTACTCCATACCAGACAAGAAGGGCTCCATGGAGAGGGACTTCAACACAACCATACACCTCGAAGCCGCCAATGAGAGCCAGGAGCTTATAGTGGTCAACGCAAACCTGACTGGCAGCATCGAGGAGTATAGGTTGGTTAATACTAGCATAGCTAACGTTGGCGTTGAGGGCCCGGTTTCCCTGCTCATACCCGTCTCGGGCAGGCCTATCAAGGCCGACTTCTACCTCATGAGTAGGTCCACCGTGAACGCTACCAGGCTCACCGCCAACGTTACCCACGTTAAGCTGGTAGACTACACCACTATGACATTCAAGGACGCGGCCGTGGCCACGGGGTTCTACCTCCTACTCTCAAACCTAGTTACGAGCCTCAACCTAACAAAGTACGTCCAGGTATCCCTGACCACTACCATGTCGAACGCTACGGTGACGATAAAGGTGAATTACGAGGGTAACATCTCACCCTCAAGCCTGGGGAAGCTCGAGTCCAAGATTAAGATAGGCTCCATGGGCGGGCAGGAGCTACCCCTCAAGGGCCTCTCGGGGAGGCTCGGAGCCCTCCTAGGGGGCTTCAGCAGCCTAGAGGAGGCGTCGAGGCTCCCCTCAAACATAACGGGTGTCCTGAGCGTCTACTACGATGTGAAGGCGCACGCCTCCCAGGGAGTCCTAGACGCCAGCGTTAAGGCGGAGGCTAAGGCCGCGGGAGACTTCTGCAAGTCCAACTACACCCTGACAACGCTTGAGGCAGAGGTCCACTACAGCAATTCCACGAAGACCATTCACCTCGAGTTCACGGTGGCCGGCAGATCGGCGGAGCCCTACACGCCCACCATATCGGTTGCGAGCATACTCCACAGCCTACTCGAGAGGTTCAAGGGCAACGTGAGTAATGCAGTCATAGTCGTGAAGTCAGCGGACGGCGTAAGCCTAGAGGCTGCGGGGGTCAAGGCTAGGAGGCTCGTATTCACGCTCGCGAACTACACCAGCCTGGAGAGCCTCGCAGCCGAGTACAGGGGCGTGGCGGCCCGCATGGCTGGGAACCTCCTCGAGATAGCCTCCAGCAAGTCGAAGCTATCAATCAAGCTACCACCCCTAGCGGCCGCCGCGAAGGGGCTAGTAGTCAGGGGCCCGCTGGCAGCCAACATAACCCTGCCCTTCCACGGAGTGCTCCACAGGGAGTTCAGGGTCAAGGTATTCAATAGCATAGCGCAGGGTGTAGGGCTGCTAATCCACAAGGGCTCGAAGGTGGGTAGGAGCCTCCACATAGCGACGCTGCCGCCCGACGAGGTGAAGATACCCCCAACAATCAAGGCCCACAAGGCCGGCCCTGCCCTGGAGCTCGAGGGCGTTGAGGGCGTAGTCACGGTGATCCTACCCTACAAGAGCGAGTACCCCGGCCAGCCGGCAGTGCTGGTGGTGCACACTAACGGCTCTGTAGAGGTGGTGACGAAGGTAGTAGTCAAGGACGGCTACATAGAAGCCAACGTGTCCGCTAGCAGCGTGTTCGCCCCCATAACACTCTCCCAGGCCGGGGGAGGCGGGGGAGCCACGACAACCAGCTCGACTACAAGCACTTCAACGACTACAACCAAGACTACAACCACAACCCATACAACCACAACAACTACGACTAAGACTACAACCACGGGGACTACGAGTGAGACCACAAGCACTATGAAGACCACAACCTCCACCACAGCAACCACAACGAGGACCAGTACAACCCAACACACGTCGACGAGTAAGCCTTCCCAGGGCACCACTACGACCACTCCAACAACCACATCTACAACGACGAAGTCCAGGAAGACGGGCCTGGCAGCTGCAGCGGTCATTGTAGTCGTAATCATAATCGCGGCTGCAGCCGCCCTCGCTAGGAGGAGGTGAAGGGGCCCCTCAACACCCCCCGGATACACTCGGGGGGGACTCTTTCTACTAGGTAGACCCTCTCACTCGCCTTATACACCCTATACCCGAGCCTCCTAAGGCACCTAGTATC
>JALSQM010000033.1 GCA_026985385.1 Acidilobaceae archaeon
GAGAACCACAACGTTGGATCCATGCCTCCTACCCGTCTCCACGGCGTCCTCGATGGTGGCGGAGAGGTGCACCCACAGCCTTCTACCGGGTAGGAGGCCCCTAGCCCTAATACTGGGCAGGTTCGACTCCACGGTCCCGTGATACAGATGCTCTGGAGGCCTGGCGGGCTCCTCGTAGTCTATGCGGACTGGGATGCTGTGCCCATACCTAGCCCTTATGAGGCCTCCCCGGACCTCGTAGCGTCCCTTCTCGTCCCTTCGAACAACCTCTAGTATGTGGCGCTTCTCAACCCACTCGAAACCCGGGATCCTCCTGAGGGCAGCCACTAGGTCGTCTATGCGGGCCCACCCCTCAGGCGAGACGTGGAGGCCGAGCCTCTCACCGTAGTGGCGGAGCAGGCCCGCCATCTTCTTGCTTAGCCTCACCCTCAGCCTCTCGTCCATCTCCAAGGCCCGGGCCTCCCCCCGCCCGGGTCAGCAGTATCCTTATCCATATCCTCTTCTTCCCACCCCTCCTCCTCCTGCCTACCTCAACCGACCTAACCCTGAGCCCGTACCGCTCGACGCAGTGTAGAGCCAGCTCCACGGCGTTGCACACGGCGTCCCCATAGGCTTCAAGCGCCATGTCCACAGCGCCGGCTTCTATGGCCTCAGCAACCTCCAACTCGTAGTCCTCCCACGAGCCAAGGCCCACCCGCACGACGGGAGTCCTCTGAGGCAACACTCGCACCCCAGCACGGCGTCCTCCCGCTCGATTCGAGGGAAGGGCTGTAGCAGCTATTAGAGCCTACAGGCTTTAATGCTTCACCCAGGACCTCAGGGACTTCGGGGCGATCGAGCGCTCCCCCGGGGGATACCCCTCTTGCCCGTTAAGCTGGGGAGCCTAACGGCTTTTGATGATGTAAGCGGGCTCTCAGCAATCATACCCTTGGGGAGCCTGGAGCAGCACTGCAGGCTCCCAGTAGGCCTCGACTGCATGATAGCTGAGAGGCTCTCCGAACTAGCGGCTTCGAGGGCCGAGGGGATCCTGGGCAGGAGCCCCGCCTACGCTATAGCGCCTCCGATATGCTACGGCTTCAGCCCGGAGTGGGCGGGCGTCAGGGGCACTATAAGCTTGAGGGCCCACACAATCATAGCGCTCCTAGAGGATGTGATAGAGGGCCTCGCGCGCTGGGGCTTCGACCCCATCATAATACTGAACGCCCACGGGGGCAACACCCCAGTAGCCCGGGCCGCGGCCGTCGAGTCCTCGAGGCTCAGCGGTGCCAGGGTGGCCCTCATAGACTACTGGCGCGCCTCAGGCCTCCAGCTAGGCCACGCATGCAGGGTAGAGGAGAGCATAGCCCTCGACCTAGGACTGATAGAGTCGCCCCCCAGCAGGGAGGGCTGCGCGGAGGCCCACTCCCTCGAAAACGCGGTACTCGAAGGCCCACTACCCCGCGAGCCCGCGTGGATGCCCGGGGGGGAACCCGCACCCCTGGACTCGATCATAGAAGCCCTCGCCCGCAAGCTAGTCGAAGTCAGCACAGCCCCCAAGGACAGGTATATCCTAGGGTAGCAGTGATGGATGGGGGTGTATGGCCCGCCAAATCGTGGGGCGGCTCACGGGCTCCCGGGTCTCGGGGGACTCACCGCCCCCCCTGACCCCCAGCAGTACATCTGGAGCGTGGGTGGGGGTTGTTAAGGTTTCCCTGATAGTAGAAAGCTTGGAGGTAGGCGGTTAGCGCTTCTAGGGTAGGGAGATGCCTCCCCCCTGCTGTAGGTGTGCTAGTGCCTCTGTGAGCCTCCCTAGTATCTGGGGGTTGCTGCATATTGCATCGTAGATCTTCAGGAGGTCGGAGGCGGGGCTCCCGAGCTTTGGTGCGGCCACGTTCTTGGCCACCTTATCGAAGGGCACGGTTATAGTCTTGAAGGTTAGGCCGCCGAAGGTCTTTATGTCAACCATAGCGTATCCCTTAACCCTTATCGTTATGTTCTCGTTGCTCGCTAGAGCGTGGGCTAGGCCGCAGGAGGCCCTCGATAAGTCTATGTCAACGCTGATAGTCATGTTGTTCCACCCCTTCTCGAGGTTTATGTAGGGTATGAGGCCCTCGCCGGCGGGGTACCCGTTTATGTAGACCTCATAGTATACAAGCTTAGCTGTGACGGGGCCCGCGGGGTCGTAGACCTGCAGGGGCACCGCTACGTGGAGGGTGTAGGGTGGTGTGTAACTCGCCTCGGGGGCGCCTGCTATCCTGTAGGACCACTCCCCCCGGGTCTCGTAGAGGCCGTAGGCCCAGAGGGCGACCCCCGCTATCACCACCAGGTAGAAGATGACCTTCAGGGCCAGGAGTGCCTTAGAGGCGCTGCCAGCCAACCCTCCTACCCGGCCCTACCCCCCGGGCACCCCCTTTTCTCTCTTACTAGCCTATCAACCCCCAGTAGGAGGGGCGGTAGCAGCAGGGCCCAGGCCGATGCCAGGAGCGGGGCAGCCACCACGCAGTGGCCTGCGATGCATAGCCCCCTAAGGCCCAGGGCTGTGTAGGCGTAGCCATACGCCAACCCGCCGGCGGCGCTGGCTACGTTGGAGGCAGCCCCCAGGTAGCCTAGGTACACGTTGCCTCGGGGATACTCGCTGGCCACCTTCCTGGCCGTTGGTAGCATAGCCCTGCCAGCCGCTGTTATCAAGGCTATGCCGAGGCCCGCCACGTATATGTGGGGGACGGGGACTAGGAGCGCCCCAGCCGCGACGGCGGCGTAGGAGGCCACTAGAGAGGAGTAGGCCCCGCCGATATCGGCAAGCCATCCGAGCCCGAAGCCCGCGAGTGTTCCTAGGAAGCCTGCTACCCCCCTCAAGGCGGAGGTCTCGGAGGCGCTTATGTGGAGAACCTCCTTGTAATAAATATAGGCTATGTCCCCCACGCCCATGACTGACACATAGGAGACCCCCGCAACGAGCGCTAGGAGTGTGAGCGGGGTTAGAGCCCCGGGAGTGTGGCCCCCACTACCGGGGCGCTCCATCCTCCCCCTAGGATCGGGGTGCCGGCTCCCGGGCGTGGGGGAGATCCTCCTCGACGCTAAGAGGGCTATCAGGGAGGCAGCAGCGAAGGCCGCGGCAGACACTCCAAGGCAGCGGGGCCCCATTGAGGCGTAGAGTAGATCCCCCAGGAGGGCCCCCGCGCTCCCGGCTATGCCGTAGAGGGCGAACGCCCTCCCACGCCAGCTAGTCGGCGTTGAGGAGGCCAGCATTACCTGGGCCGCCGTCCAGGCTAGGCCGTTGAGAACCCCCTGTCCACCCCTGATTAGGAGGAGGCCAGCATAGCCCGGCTGGGAGGCGAGATACGCCACGAGGACTATGTGGCCCGCGAACGAGGAGGCCGCTAGGGCGCCCGCCCTACGCGCCGTGGAGGAGGCGTAACCGGAACCCAGGGCTGCCCCAGCCCTAGCCAGGTAGAAGGCGGCCGTCATG
>JALSQM010000034.1 GCA_026985385.1 Acidilobaceae archaeon
GACGGAGCCCGCCACCCTCCTGAGGCCCCTGTAGATGCTTGCGAGCGTCTGGTACTGGTAGCCTAGGAGGTAGCCCCGCGCCGCCCGTGCAACCGAGCCCTTCAGGTACTCACCCCACGAAACCCCAGGAACCGGGTACTCCTCGTCGAGGGCCCTAGCCACGGTCGCGGGATCCTCCGGGTCAGCCCCGGGGTCCCGGGCTAGGATGGGGGCCGCCGCGAGGTTGAGTATAGCCCTCCAGCCTATGTAGCGCTCGCCCATCAGGGGCTTGAGGCCCCTCTTAACGACGTCTACCGGGCTCTCGGCGGCCCTTGAGAGACCCTCTATGATGGCCTCGAAGACCCTTGAGACCTGGGCAACCGCCTGGGCGGGCGAGCCGTTGGAGGTCTTCTGCCTCCTGTAGGCTGCCCATGCGGCCTCCAGGAAGGCCGCTAGGGCTGAGGTGCTCTTCACCTCCTCGACGTCCAGTATCCCCAGCTGGTCGGCCGCCTCTAGTATGGCTGTGGGTAGGTAGTCCGACTTCGACGGCGAGAGCTCCACTATCTCTGCAACGCTGAGGCTGTCCGGGAGGGGCGCCGCCACCACTAGCAGTGGGGACCCCTCCAGGATCCCGGCCGCCGTGGCCCTCGACACCCTCGAGGGGCGCCTGCCCGGCGCCAGGTGGTAGACGCCGTGCCTCGCGTAGAGGAGCCCCTCGACCCTGAGGTTCAGGTTGAGGCTGAGCACCCTGGCCTGGAGCCTCTCTATGAAATCCTCCACCTCCCCCGCGTAGGCCTCCTCGGAGCCCCTGTAGGTGGGCATGTGGGAGAGGTCGTATGGGACTAGTATGGTCTTCCTAGCCTCCCAGGCCCACTTGGCTGTCAGCCCCGTGTATAGGTCTGGCCTGAGGACGGCGTCGAGTAGGGGTGTGACCCCGCTCCTAGAGTAGGGTAGGCCCGTGTACTCCCCCGCAACGTCTAGCACCACCACGCCGCCGGACGTGCTGAAGAGGTCCTTCCTCCAGGAGTACTCCGCGGCTATCCTCTTCACGGTCTCGGTCTTACCCGAGCCCGTCTGCCCCAGCACTGCTAGGTGCATTGTGAGCTTCTCCGGGTCCAGGACCGCCTCGACGCCTGGGTTGTATACCAGCTCCCCCAGCCTGAGCCCCCTCTCGCCCAGGCCCCCAGCGACTATCCCCTGGAGCATGCCGGGCTCCGGCTCCCTCACGAGGCTCCCAGGCCTCGGGGGCTGCCTCGCCAGCTCTAGCCTGCCGTTGGATAGCTCCCCGAGCACCCTGAGCTTCAGGAGCCTCACGCCGTACTCCCTCACGACCCCCATGGCTAGGAGCTTCTCGACCACCTCCCTCAGGCTCTTGAAGGCCGCCCCCCTAGCCGCCAGCCTTGCCGCGAGGTCGCTCAGAGCCTTTGGGTCGACCGACGCGACCGTGAGGGCCTCGCTCACGTTGGAGGCCACGGCCAGGTAGCTCCTATGCTCCTCCGGATCCTCTATGACAGCCAGGGCCCCGTAGCTGACGATCCTAGAGGCCCTTGAGAGTATCTGGGCTGTTACATCGGAGTAGGACTCGACGCTCGTCACGACACCGGCGAAGCCGGGCTCCCCGGCCACGGCCGAGTGCACCACCCACCCAGTGGACCCGGCGTGGAGCCCCCTTATACGCCCACTAGTCCCCGTGGGGCCAGGCTAGCTCGAGCCTCCTCGCCCAGCCCCTCAGCCAGGTGTAGAAGGGGAGCCTCCTAGACGCTATCGCCTCCGCGAGCCTCTCGGCGGCTGCCGCCTCGGCCCTGGTGACCCTCGAGTACCTATCAGCGACCAGTAGGGGGGCCGGGTACTTGTAGAGTGTGAGCTCAGCCGAGGCGTGGAGGTAAGCTAGCAGCCCCAGCAGCTCGGCCTCGCTGGGGGTCTCCATGTACTCCACCCTCACGGGGGGCGGGAGCTTGACTAGCCTCGCGAGCTCGCACGCCCTAAGCCCCGTCGCCCCCGCGAGGCCCGAGAGGCCCCGGCATGTTGGGGGCCTCTCCGGTAGCATGTATGTGTAGCCCACTGAGTCGAGGGGCCTTGCCAGGTCCTCGGGGTCCCCCCTGCATGAGGCTAGCTCCGCCCTCCTGGACTTCAGCTCCTCCACCACGGCCTCCCTGGCCCCGAGGCGCTTCCTGGGCCTGGTGTACTCGGTTGACCCCACCGTGTAGGAGGCCCAGTATATCAGGTCGACGTCGCCGACCCCGGCTAGGTGCCTCGGTATCTCGAGTAGGGCGGCCTCCAGCCTGCCCTCCCTCCGGGCGGCCGCGAGGACGGCCTGGGCCAGGGAGTCGTAGCCCGCCGCGCTCGTGGGGGGCTCTAGGTCTCCGCAGAAGCACTCCTCAGAGAGGAGGCCCCCGTGTAGCTCCTCCAGCTCCCTATACCCCCTCCGGGCGGCATCGAATAGCCTGCCGCCCAGGTCGAGGTAGTCCCCCTCCACGCCCCCGCCCATGGCGTCTCGGGCGGCCTCCCAGACGACGTCTACCGCTAGCAGCCTACTCCTCGAGGTGTCCTCCACGACCCCAGCCACTACGGCTCCCCTCGAAGCCCTGGATGCAAGCCTCTCGGCCACGGAGAGGATCGCTAGGCCAACATTGTAGCCCCCACCCCCGCAGAGCCTGGACTCGTAGACAACCTCCCCCACGAGGCCCGGGTCGAGGCCCGCATAGCCCAGGGCCGCCCGTAGGGGGGTGTCATCCTGGACGTCATACCCCCTCCGGAGGTAGTAGCTAGCCTGAACAAGTGGCCCATGCCTCACAGCGTAGGAGGCCCCACCATCCAAGGCCGAGAGGAGGCTCGCAACCTCAACAAGGTAAGTCAAACCCCTCCGGAGCGACTCACCCCCACCAACCACGAGGTACGGCACACCACTAGACCCCTCAACCGGGTGAAGCACATCAAAGGACCCACCAACAACGACATGGGCAAGCTTAACAACAAAGGCGTCACCACCAGCAACACTAGCACCAACACTACCAGCATCAACAAAGACCCCAACACCACCCAGAGAACCCAGGGAACCCAAGACCCTACGAGAAAAACCACCATCAAACAAGCCGACAACAACACCAAGCAAGCCAACATCCTCAACACCAAGCAAAACAAACAACACCCCCTACCACGCCACCCCACTATTCCCTATTACGGGAATGTCAAAATGATATCACCCGGGAACGTCTTCTCGGTGGTATATTACTATTCCCTATTATGGGAATTTAAGCGAGAAGTCGGGCGGTGTAGTGGGTATCGTGGTTTATGCATTGCTATTCCCTATTATGGGAATTGAGCGCTTGGGCTCCCCCCTCTGGGAGAGGCGAGCCGTAATTGCTATTCCCTATTATGGGAATTTCAGGCTTGTAGCTTGATAGGAATATCTTGTGTTTATTGTCTATTGCTATTCCCTGTTATGGGAATTCGATACGAAGCTGGAGGACATCCTCTACAACCCGATCATACGCAAGCTTGCTATTCCCTGTTATGGGAATTGACACCCCCTTCGTCCCCAGGCTCCACCAGGCTGGCGTCTTCGCCTTGCTATTCCCTGTTATGGGAATGCCGTTTCAGGCAGCGTAACAATAGACAACACGACAGTAGGGTTGCTATTCCCTGTTATGGGAATGAGTGAGATCCCCAGGGTGGCGCAGGCTACTGTCGCCTGGAGTTGCTATTCCCTGTTATGGGAATGCCAGGTGTTCAGGTCGATCGTGCTACGCCTGCGGCTCGGCATGTTGCTATTCCCTGTTATGGGAATGCCGCGCCCGTACGTACTATACCGTGTTTCTGTCAACGAGGTTGCTATTCCCTCTTATGGGAATGCGCGCCTGAACTCCGAGGCGCCCACGTCCCGGGGCTCTGGGTTGCTATTCCCTGTTATGGGAATGCCCAGACTCCCTGGCGGTTCTCAGTATGGCCCTCAGGAGGCGTTGCTATTCCCTGTTATGGGAATGCCACGCCTGGGGCGCCCTTAACGAAGATGTCGAGTATCGCGTGT
>JALSQM010000035.1 GCA_026985385.1 Acidilobaceae archaeon
CTCCGGCACCAGGATCCTCCCACCCTCCCAGGCGTACCTGTGGACCCCGTAGTAGAGGAGGTTAGTGTCAACTATCACGGGCCTCCCCGACGAGGCTATCTCGTGGAACGCCCTCGAGCCCCCCTCAAGCCCAGGGCCGTGGGCCTCGAGGTGGGCGAAGCCCGTCCAGGCGAGGGCAGAGCGCATTCTAAGCCTATCCCTCTCCCCGCCACAGGCGCCCGCCTCGCCGGCGCCGCCCGCGGAGATCCCTAGTATGAGGTCGGCCACCCTAGAGGCGAGCCTCGCCACCTCCCTGTGGCGGCACAGGTCGGCCGAGCCCAGCGGCCTCCCCTCGGCCTCCACGGTGAGCCTGCCGCAGGATCCCCCGCCGCCCGGGAGCAGCATGGAGGCCCCGGGTGAGTCGTTGAGGATCCTAGCGGTCTCCGCAACCGCGCAGCGCAGCGGGGACAGCTCCCCACCCCAGGGGGCCCTACAGTGGGCCTCGAAGAGCCTGGGGGCGCGCCCCGGGGCCCTCCCAAGCCTCTCGGCGGGCGCCCTCGAAGGCTCCCCGGTCATGTATACTAGGGGCTCGAGCCTCCTCGGGGTGTAGGGGTAGGGGAGCCCGCTCCAGGGGCCGAAGTAGAAGTGGAGGTGGAGCACCGACACACTGCAGCCGGTCCTGGAGGCCTCAGAGGCCGCTAGCGCCATTGCTGAGGCCAGCCTCCGCCCCGCGGGGGACACCACGGCTGCCAGGCCGTCGCCGCAGTGCCTCCTATAGACCTGGAGCACGTCTCTGACAAGCCTATCACCGCCCCCACCCTCGATGTGCTCGACGCCAACGTCAACCTCCTCCACCACGGGCCTGGAGCCCGAGAGCCTCAACGCCTCACCTGCCAGTACATCAACGAACTGGCGTGGAGCGTCCCTGCCAGCGAGGAATAGGAAGCCATCAACACTAACCTCCTCCCAGACCCTGTAGATCGAGGAGAGCGCCGAGAGGAGGCTATTGGGGTCCCTCGTAATAGGCACCACCGCGAGCAAGCCTATCCCCCAAACTCGATTGAGGACTCCGTGTA
Organism: Acidilobaceae archaeon; assembly: GCA_026985385.1. Lineage (GTDB taxonomy): Archaea > Thermoproteota > Thermoprotei_A > Sulfolobales > Acidilobaceae > Calypsonella. Next base: position 1,056 of record JALSQM010000035.1, read on the forward strand.
TCTTGGAGAGACGTGGATTTATACTCGCACTTCTTCGGGCTTGGGATTCCAGGGTGGCCACTTTAGCGGGGTGCCCTTACTGGGTTAGGGAAAGACTTGGAGGCTGCAGGCTCCCCGAGCCTTCGGATTTCGAGGCACTCAGGAGGAGGGGTGTGACACTGATAGTCTCCCTCGTCGAGTCCGGAGAATTCGAGGACGCCTGGCCGGGTGGGGAAGAGGACTTCCTAGACACTGCTAGGAGACTCGGCATCAGGGTCCTCAGACTGCCTACGCCCGACTTCAGCGCTCCCGATTTAGTAGGGGCATGCCGAGCCTACGGAGAGATTCTAGAGGAGCTGAGGCGTGGAGGCGTAGTTGTCGTGCATTGCCGTGGAGGTAGTGGGAGAACTGGCAGCTTTCTAGCAGGCTACCTGGCCTGGAGCGAGGGCCTCAGCGCTGACACCGCCATAGGAGAAGTGGAGAAGCATGGTGCAGTACTCGAAGTCGAGGATCAGTATGAGTTCGTTAGGGAGATAGCCGAGAGGTGCCCGAGACCTGAGGGGGCTAGAGCTTAAACACAGGGCATTCGACTTACCGGCCTCGGAGCGTGGGGCGCCTTGACCTCGTAGACGCCCCAGTCCCGCGGCTCCACGGGATCCGCCTCGACTGGGAGGCCCCGCTCCACCGCTAGGCGGGCTAGGGTCGAGGAGGCTATGGCTGAGAGGCCCTCCCCCACAAGCTTGTAGGGCTTGTAGTACTCCAGCCTGTCCTCGTCTTCTAGTATCGAGCAGCTAGCCGCCGCGGCCACGTGTAGCTCCGGGTCCCCCCGGGAGGGCGCGGTTAGCAGTGCGACCACGTAGCCCGATTTGGCGAGTCGCAGGCCCCACTCGAGGGCCTCGGCCACGTCGATGCCCCGGGCTATCCTCGAGGTTATCGCCGCGGCTAGGAGGCCGCTGTCACTATACTCCTCCGCGTCAACCCCCAGCTCAGCGGCTAGGGGCTCCTTCTCGACGCCCCCATTATGGGCTAGGTAGACCTCGACGGGGCCACGCGGGGTGTGGGCCAGCTCCCTGTAGGGGTGGGCGTGTAGAGTTCCCCGGGGCTCCCTCCTCCCAGCCCTCCTCACGTGGGCGACGAGGAAGGCCTCCTCTGAGCCCTCGAGGAGCCCCTCGACGAGCCCTGGGAGCCTCCGGGCCGACTCGAGGTTGGCCCTGCAGGACTCCTCCCCCGAGACCCCGGGGGCGTGGGCGTCGAAGCGCCCGTGCGCCACGAGCCAAGAGCCGCCCCTCCTCGAGGCTACGGCGAAGCCCCAGCCGTGGCAGTGCCTCCCGTCGCCGCCCGTGAGCCTCGCCAGGAGGGGGTCGCCCGCTGCGGCCTCGACCAGGGCTGATGTGAGCCCTACCAGGATCTCGAGGCCCCTCCCCACGGCGTGGGCTGCTAGGAGCCTACACACGCCCCCCACCCTCCTCGGCTGCCAGCCTCTCTAGTAGGTCGGGGTATCTGGTGGCGTGGTCTGCAGCCACTATCACGGCCCTCGACCCCCTATCCAGGAGGCCCTCCTCGACCAGTCTGGAGAGGCCTGCGAGGGCTGCCCCCGTGGATGGGCCTGCGAGGATCCCCGTGGCCCTCGCCAGCTGCTTGACTCCCTCAAAGGCTTCGCTGCTGGCCACGGGTATGAGCCTTTCAACCACGCTCGAGTGCTTCAGGTAGAGCCGCGGCTCGTCGTGGCTGGCGAGCCCCTCTATAACGTCGCCGCCCCCACCGCCCAGCAGCCTCGACCCCCTGGGGGAGACGCCGGCGACGAGTGTGCTCCCAACCTCCTCCCTGAGCCTCGCGCCAACCCCGGTGAGGGTGCCCCCCGTGCCGACCCCCATGACGAAGGCGTCCACGGCCCAGTTGGTCTGCTCGAGTATCTCACGCCCAGTGGTCTCGTAGTGGGCGAGCCAGTTGTACTCGTTCCCGGACTGCCCGATGTAGAGGCACCCCCGGGACTCCATGTCCTCCACTGCGGCCCTCCTACCCTCAGGGCCCCGGGGGATCCTGACGAGCTCCCCTCCAAGGGCCCTGATCAGCGACTCCTTGAGGGGTGACACCCTGCCCTCAACGTAGAGGACAGCCCTAACCCCGAGGAGCCTCGAGGCCCACGCTAGTGAGGCGGCGGTGTTCCCACTACTGATCTCCCCCACGCACCCCCCGGGCTCTAGGAGTCCATCCCTAGCGGCCCCCCAAAGCATGTAGACCGCTATCCTATCCTTATGGCTCCCCGTCGGGTTTGAGTACTCCAGCTTAACACAGAGCTCAAGGCCCCCAAGCCTCTGGCATCTCATCGGGGTCCTCCCAACGAGCGAGAGGAGCCTCCTAGCCCTCGCAGCCAGCTCCCCGCGACTCGAGGGGGCGCCCTGGAAGGGGCCCCTGGAGAGGAGACCCCAGCTATCCAGGGTAGTCCACCCAAGAGCCGTGGGCGGCGGTATGCTATATAGGCTGGCTCCTCTAGCCCGCGTGTATCTCTATTACGTCTCCGTCTTCCAGCACGTGGTCTGCGCCCACCCTCTGGCCGGGGTACTTCGCGCTTGGCCCCCAGACTTTGGCGTACTTGAATGTCCTGGCTAGCCTGGAGTGTATCCTCCGGGCGGCGTCTAGGACCGTAGAGCCCCTGGGTAGTATGAGTGGGTCTGGGTCTGGCTCTTTGTTGGGCTGCTTCGTGTAGACCCTTATGAGGCCGAGCATCCCGAATATCTTGGCTCCAATACCCTCTAGGCCCTCCCGGGTCTTGGCGGAGGCGACTATCACGGGGGCCCCGGGTGGGGCGGCCTCTGCTGCTCTCCGGGCCTTCTCCCTGGCGTCGGGTAGGTCGGCCTTGTTTAGCACTATTATCGATGGCTTATAGGTTATGCTCTGGTATATCGCTGCCTCGACGTCGTCTAGTGTAACGTCCCCCTCGACCTCCACCACGGCGTTGTATAT